>CAMCYC010000014.1 GCA_945883795.1 Sulfurimonas crateris
TTTATAGTAGGGCTTTTAGCCCCTTTTGCTATTTTAGGATATTATTTAGTCAATATTGATTATGATGTTTCATCTTTGATTGATTACAAACCATCTATAAGCACTAGAATTTATGATAAAAATGGTGAAAAAATTGCAAATATTTTTTATAAAAAACATAGATATTATGCTACTTTTGATGAAATTCCTCCACAGATAATTGAAGCTCTTTTAGCGATAGAAGATACCACTTTTTTTGAACACCATGGCGTAAATCCTGATGCTATATTTCGTGCAATTATCAAAGATATAAAAGCTGGAAAAATGGTTGAAGGTGCAAGTACAATCACGCAACAACTTGTTAAAAATAGACTCTTAACTAGAGAGAAAAAACTCTCAAGAAAAATAAAAGAACTTGTGTATTCTATTAAACTTGAACAGGCGCTAACTAAAGAGCAAATTTTAGAGAGATACTTAAATGAGATATATTTTGGACATGCATATTATGGTATCAAAACTGCAGCAGATGGATATTTTCATAAAATATTAGATGAACTCACACTCAAAGAGATGGCAATTTTAGTTGGGCTTCCAAAAGCACCAAGTAGCTATGCACCTACAAAAAATTATGAAATCTCTTTAGGTAGAGCAAATCGTGTTATTGCTAGAATGTACGCTCTTGGTTGGATAAATGATGAAGATTACAATAAAGCTCTCGCTGAGAGTCCACAAGTTTTTGATGATACGCTCACACAAAATAAAGCTCCATTTATTGTAGATGAAGTGATGAGACGCATTTCAGATATGGGTATCACGGATATTCGAACTGCTGGATATGAGATATACACTACGATAGATTTACGACTCCAAAATGCGGCTAAAGACTCTTTACAATTGGCGTATAATGGTTCTCTTGAAAGAATTAAAACTTATAAAGAACAAGAATTATCAGCATTTAAGAAAAATCCAGCGTATAAAATGTTTGATATTAATACTTCAGCACTCAATGGTGCATTTGTAAGTTTAGACTCACAAACAGGTGATATTTTGGCATTGGTAGGAAGTGTTAATTATGAACAAAGTTCTTACAACCGTGCCACACAAGGGCACAGACAACCAGGTTCTGCTTTTAAACCTTTCATCTACCAAGTAGCGATTGATTTGGGTTATTCAGGTGCTACAAATCTTGTGGATATTGCTAAAACATACAGTTATGAAAAAAATGGTGAAGAGCTTAAATGGCAACCTGATAATTATGAAAAAAATTATACAGGTCTGATTCCACTCAGAGAAGCACTTGTACACTCAAGAAACCTTGCAACTATCAATTTAGTAAATGAGATAGGTCTTTCTCAACTTTTACGAGAATTTAAAAAATTTGGTATTACAAATCTTCCAGCAGATTTATCAATTTCGCTAGGAACAATCTCTCTTTCACCTTTAGAACTTGCACATTATTACACCTCTTTTGCAAATGGTGGCATCCAAATGAAGCCACATCTTATTAATATGATTTACAAAAATAATGAAAAAATATATACAAAAGATGAGCAAAAGCGTTTTATTACAGAAAAAACACAAGCATATATCATGACAACAATTTTACAAGATGTTGTAAAAAGAGGAACAGGCAAAAATGCACAAGTAGAAGGGTTAGAAATAGCAGGAAAAACAGGCACAACCAACAACAATATGGATGCATGGTTTTCAGGTTATTCCCCTACAATTGAGACAATTGTTTGGTTTGGCAATGATGACAACACACCAATGGATAGAAGAGAAACAGGTGGTAGAATAGCCGCACCTGCTTTTGCAGATTATTATAAAAATGTTTTGAAACTATATCCACAAATACAAAGAGAGTTTGAAGTTCCAGAGGGGATAATCGAAGTAAATCTTGATGGAAAAAAAGAGTATTTTAGTGAAATTTCTAAACCACCTCGTTCAGAAGGTGAAGTTAATCCTGAAGCAGAGTTACTCTTTTAGCCCAAAGAAATTTGGGCTTACTTTGTCTCTTTTTTATCTTTAAGAGACTTAATATTAATTGCTTTTCCTACTTTTTTAGGGGCATCATATTGCTCTCTTGCACTTCCATCATAACGATGATTTCTATCTCCACTTTTTCCTGAAAATAGACCTTTACCATTTTCATCTTTGCCTAAGAATTTATTTTTCTTATTAGCTTGTTTATTTTTATCATAAGGTTTCTCGTCAGATTTTTCATATTTTGGTTTAAACTCTTTTTTATCATCACGAGGTTTGAATTCTCGTTTGTCATCTCTAGGTTTAAACTCTTTTTTGTCATCACGAGGTTTGAATTCTCGTTTATCATCTCTAGGTTTAAACTCTTTTTTATCATCACGAGGTTTGAATTCTCGTTTATCATCTCTAGGTTTAAACTCTTTTTTGTCATCACGAGGTTTGAATTCTCGTTTGTCATCTCTAGGTTTAAACTCTTTTTTATCATTACGAGGTTTGAATTCTCGTTTATCATCTCTAGGTTTAAACTCTTTTTTAGTCACTTCTTTATCTCTTTCTTGAGATTTTGTTGGTTTTGTAAAAGCTGTTCTTTTAAGTTCAATCTCTTCAGGCTCAAACCCTATAATTATCTCTTGTTTAAGAGTTCTTCCAAGTAAAGTTTCAATCGGATAAAGATTTTTTTGTTCATGTAAATCAAGTAAAATAATTGCTTTTTCACTAGCATGTGCAACCCTTGCCAAATATTCAATCCCAGTAAGTGGTAAATCATAGCTTATTAAAACTTGATATTGAACCTCAGGCGTATTCATAATATCTTCATCATTTTTCACTAAAATAGTTTTATTCTCAACTCCATCTTTAATTATGTCAAGGTTGTTTGAGGAAACTACAACAATGTTGAGTCCACTATTTTGAGTGATGAGTAAGTTGAGAAGTTCTAGTTTTTTATCAGTTTTACAAGGGTGAATACGATGGTTATTATGCTTAACTGAGATGCTTGTGATTGACATGGAAGGTCCTTAAAAAATATTGAAGAATTATATCTTTTTATAGATTTAAAAGAGATTTCTTACGGGTTTATGATTAGGAACAAAAATTAAATAAATGAAGAGTTTTCATCAAATATTTTTTATTATTTATACAATATCCTCGCAATTCCAAAAACAAAAACCCCAACAGCCAACTCTTTATAATCTCTTTCATAGAGTAAAACAAAAATACCACCAAGTATAAAGGCAAAAGATAGTGCATACGATTTCACCTCTGCTTTTATATCTTTTTTCATCCACTCAAGTTGGTCATTTGAGAGTTGGACTCTAAGCTCATCAGAACCTATCTTTTTGATAGCGGATTTAAAATCTTTGAGTATAAATGGTAGCTCTTTTATCTCATCTATAATTGTCTCAATTATCCCATCTTTTGCACCCAAAGCTCTTGGAATATTCTTTTGTAAAATTGGTAAAATATCTTTGACACCGTTAAAATTTTCTATATAAGTTGTCCCTAAACCTTCAATAATTGCACTTACACGCAAAATGTAAATGGCATCACTTGGAAGTTTAAAAGGTAAATTTCTTGTAGATTCTAGCACCTCAAAAGCAAGTTGTTGCATGGACTCACTATTTAAATTATCATTTGAAAATATTTCAAACATTTTGGATGTAAACTCGGCGAGTTCAGCTGTGGGGGCTTCATACGCAATAGTTCCAAGTTTCTTGTTTGCGGTAATATATTGCTCATAATTTTGTTCATTTGCCGCTTTTATAAGTTCTATTATAGCTACACGAGAGTTATTTGGGACAGTTTTAACCATCCCAAAGTCGAGTAAAATTAGTTCCCCTTCTTTGGAAACAAGTAAATTTCCAGGGTGTGGATCTGCATGAAAATAACCATTGATAAGCATCTGTGTTGTGTAAAAATCGACAAGTTTAGCGATGATAGCTTTAAAGTCAATATTATGTGCAAAAATCGATTCTTTATCATCAAAACGAAACCCCTCTTCGTAGCTCATAACAAGGGCATCATCACTACAAAACGCAACATTCGCAATAGGAAACTTCACCCCTGCATCTTTATAAATAAAACTAAATTTTAAAAGATTTTTAAGCTCTTGGTTGAGGCTTACTTCCTCTTTTATCATCTTAGAAAACTCGCTGATTACTGCTTCTATAGAGTTTTTTGTGTAATGTGAAAAAAGTGGTCTAAAGAGTGCATTAAACGAGTTAATAATCCGTATATCTGCCATTACTTGAGCGTAAATATTTTTGCGTCGAAGTTTTACTGCAAGCTTTTTGTTTTCATGCGTATAGGCAACATGTACTTGACCAATCGAAGCAGAAGCGATGGGTTTTGTATCGAAGCTTTTAAAAGGGTTATTTTTAAATGCTCTGTTAAAAACTTCATCAAAATCTTCTTGACTCATCGCTGGTAAAGAGTCATGTAACTCTTTGAGCTCCTCCAAATATTCTTTGTCAAAGAAGTCTGAACGAGTCGCCAAAACTTGTGCGAGTTTAATAAAACTCGCACCCAAAAAAATAATGGTTTGTTTGAGTTGCAATGGTGCCAATGGAATGAAACCCAAAAAGCTTTTTTTCTTTTTTATCACCAAATAGAGTGTAAGTAAAAAAGTAAAAACTTTGTATACTCGCAAAGGCGAGTAATATTTGAGTGTTTTTGAAAAAGAGTTTATTGTAAATCCTCTTTGAGCTTTTGCAAGTCTGCTTTTGTGGCAAGACCAAGCTCATCTATTACCTCTTTGAGAGCAGCTTTAAGTTGTGCTTTAAACTTTGCCTCTTCATCTTTACCTTTTTGCTCAATAGACTCTAAAAAATTTTTAGCATCTACTTTTTTAAGTTTGCCCTCTTCTTCAAGCTTTTTGACCTCAGCTTCAACTTTTTCTTTTAAAACCATCGCAGCACCTATGCCACTATAAATTAAATCTTTTAACATTTTTTCATCCTTAGAGTAATTTTTCTATATCTGATTCTATCTGTGCGGGTGGCGTTGATGGTGCGTAACGCCCTATCACTTTGCCATCACGGTCAATTAAAAATTTTGTAAAATTCCACTTGATAATCTCTGAATCAAAAATACCACTTGCATTTGCTTTTAAGAAATTGTAAAGTGGGTCTGTATTTGCTCCATTAACATCTATTTTAGCAAACATATCGAATGTCACGCCAAATTTACTTTTACAGAAGTTTTTTATCTCTTCTTCTGTGCCAGGCTCTTGTGAGAGGAACTGATTACATGGAAAGCCTAGAACACTTAATCCTTTCGCATTATACTTTTTATAAAGTTTTTGAAGTCCCTCGTATTGACCTGTGTATCCACAGTGACTTGCAACATTTACTATAAGCATCACTCTGCCTTTGTATTTGTCAAGTTTCACTGCTTGAGCGTCTATATTTTTTACCTCTATATCGTAAATACTCATAGCATTACCTCCAAAAAGTTGTGTCATAAGAAGTAAAATAATTAATAATTTTTTCATCTTTTACCTTCTAATATTTTTTTTGTCACTTCGTGTCTATATGTAAACATTTTACCAAGTTCATGGCTAATAAAAAAGTGAAGTAACCTACCAAAAAAACCAAAAGGGGCTTCATAATGCACAATATCTTTCATTTCACAAAGACCGTCTGGTTTTTGAGTAAACACATGAGAATGTTTCCAATACTCAAAAGGAGACTTTAGTGCAATATCAACAAGTAAATATGGTTTTTGAACTTTTTGTATTTGAACTTTCCAAATAATTGGGATAAAATTTTTAACTGTTTTAAGTTTTAAAATATCACCCTCTTTGGGAGTAAAAAGCTCCCCTATAAGTGTTACTTTTGTATTTTTTGGAGTAATAATCTTAAGATTGTTTAAATCAAGATGAAAATCAAATAAATCTTCTAGTTTACATTTTATGAGTGAAGTTTTTGTGTATGTTTTCATCTTTTAAATCCTATTGTTTAATGATTTGGTGTTTCCCAAATTTTACTATATTGCACAATGTCAAGTTTGACAAGCTCAAGCTCTTCCAAGAACTCATACAGCGCTCTCCATCTCTGTGCATCTGCTTTTATATCTATCTCAAAACGAGTAAGTGTATCGACTATTATATTGTCCATGAGAGGTGATTTTTCTTGTTTGGAATAATCATAAAAAATAGTTTGCGCTTCAAGTGAATGTGTTTTGAGATAACTTGCCATCTCATTTGTAATTTTTATAAACTTCCAAATTGCTTCACCTTTTGTATCTAAAACATCTTGAGTAGTCATAAGTTCTAGTGCTGAAAAATTTGGATATGGCGATTCAAATTGGTCAATAAATAAGTGTTTAAATCCTTTTAATTCTGCCTCAATCCCCTCAAAATTATAAAAGCAAAGCCAAGCTCCATCAAAACTTTTATCGTTTTGCATGTTTGTAATATGCCAAAAATCAGTTTCAATAAATTCTACATTTTCTCTATCAATTACAAAGCCGTTTTTCTGAGCATAACGGTTTAGTATTTCAAAACCTATCTTATTTGTCGTAGCATTTGAAGCTGGAGTAGTAATTTTAATCTTTCCATTGGCTCTGAGTTTTTGAACTCTATCAGCTCGAATCATCACCCCACCTCGTGTTTCAAAAAAGCATCCAAGCGATTTTATACCCTCAAAATAGTGTTCATACAAATGAAGTGGTTCGTTCACATGGATATCAATTTTTCCCGACTTTAAATCTTCAAAACCATCATAATGTTCAACAGTCGGAATAATCTCTACATCAAGCCCAGACTCTTTATATTTGCCACTTACGATACCTGCGATAAATGGCAAATGGTCAGGATTTAAAAACCATTCTAATCCAATCTTTATTTTCATGTGCTTCTCCATATTTACTAGTCTGCGGCTTTATAAATTAGCTTGCCTGCTAATTCCATATAAACACTTTTTTTAAGATTATCAATTTTATCTCTATTGTTAGAACAATAGTTTTTGATTGCTAAATCAAAATCTTCTACATCATGATGCTCTTGCAAAATTGCTTCCATCGCAGCAATACGCTCTACAACTGCATCGAACTCTTCTTTTACACCATCTTGAGCGGTTTTATTTGCAATATCCCAATATTTAGACATTGGTGTACCACCAAATATATCATCTTCATCTTCTAAAAGTGCTTCATAATTATTCATGTGTAACTCCTTAAATAAAATTCTACCTGATTGTAAAATCATTTCGTAGAAGAATTTTGTTAGTTCATTGGTAACGGACATCTATATTTTTATTTCCTCATCATTTCTCCATAATCTTTTTATACAATTGTGTAGATATAAAAAGGGGTTTGTGATGTTTTTAAATGAAAATGATTCAATCAAAAAGTTAGATAAATTGGAAGGAAAGAATGTTGCTGGATTTTCACCTCTTGGCGGGGAAGTGTATCGTACTCCTCGTTTTGATATGCAAGAGGAGCAAAAAAAGTATATTATCTATATGGAAATTCCTGGTTCTCATGATGAGTCAATAAAAACCAAAATAGACCATGGCATGCTCTTAGTCAGTGCTGAAATATCAAAAGAAACAGCTGACAAGACCATGAAATATCTTCATAGAGAGCGTCATATAAGAAGTTATAAACATGAAGTGATGTTGCCGACTGATGCAGATATTCACTCATTAAAAAATGAGTATAAAAATGGTCTGCTTATTGTTACAGTAGATAAGAAAAAAAATTAATGCAACAGCAACCATGTCAAAAAAATTTACATAATAGTGTTTGAATCCTGTCTTTTTTTGAGAAGTTGGAAATGATATTTTAGTATCTCATTGATTACTTGCAATATGAAGAAGGAATTATTTTAATCCATTTTTTGTAAAAAAGCTGTTAAGTTGGTTAGCAAATGCATGTGCATCTTTTTGGGAAAAAGTGGATGGTCCTCTTGTAATTTCTCCACTTTGACGAATAGTTTCCATCAAATTTCTCATGGCTAGATATTGTTGAATATTATCTACACTATACAATTCTCCTCGATGGTCGATTGCATGTGCTGACTTTTTGATAACTCTATCTGCCAAAGGTATATCTGCAGTTATCACTAAATCACCAATTTTTATCATTTCAACTATTTTATGGTCAGCTTCATCTGCACCAGCTTCAACTATCAAATAAGTTATAAGTTGAGATTTTCCAATATCCACTTTTTTGTTTGATACAACAAATGTTTTTAGATTTAATCTTTCAATAGAACGGAATACAATTGGTTTGAGGAGATTGGGAAAGGCATCTGCATCGATATATAAAGTTAGCATTTTTTTTCTTCTTTTTAAAAAATATTTTTATTTTGCAATAAAAGCACTATTAGTATGTTCTAGTTTAGTATTTATTTCGAATGCTAAATTTTTATAAAGTGTAATTAATGCTTGAGCAGAAAATTCCATATTTGTGTCATCTATACAAAAAGATATTAAAACGGCATTTTCACTTGAACAAACTATACTTGCATTTCTCTTTGTTTTAAAAATTGCAGCTGATTCTCCAAAAATAACTCCAGGCACAAGCGTAGCAACTTTTTTATTATCAATAAACACTGCACAATTCCCTTGAATAATAAAATATATATTTTCAGAAATATCACCTTGCTTTATTATGTAATCTTTAAATTTATATTTAACAAATTTTACATCATAAATAATTGCTTGCATTTCAAGTGGGTCAATATTTTTAAAAATTGATATTTTGTCTTTCACACTTAAAAGTCTTTTTACACTTGCACTTTCAGGCTTTTCATTTTCAAGTCTGGTTATATCTAAAAATCTTTCTATCTCTTCTACTGAATAATATTCATTCATTTATTTATAAACCCTCAAGCAATCTTTAAAATATTGATAATCTTTTGAATTAGGAACCATCGTACTTATTCTATGTTTCAAGTAATTTTTTGAGCTAACACCATTATTTATTTTTTTTATTTTAAAGTGTCGTTGTATAGGTGCAGATTGAGAAGCATTTTGCCAAAACATCTCATGAAGATAGTAAATTTTAGAATTTAATACTAACAATAAAGAAGAAATAACATACTTAGTATCTTCTTGAAATATCTTATTAAAAGTTCCAAAACAAATAGCATTTAAATCTTTATAATACTGTAGTAAAAAGCTTAATTCACTTTTTTCTTCATTTGAGAGATTATCAGCATTTTTATATTTCAATATCTCTTTTATAAATGTCTTTAAAATATTAGATTCTTTTTTGAACTCTTTTTTAAAAATTTCCTCAACATTTTGTAGAACTTTTTTTTGTTTATTATACAAGTCATTCAGATGTTTCACATCATGATGCAGTTTTATTAATGTAGAATCCATAATAGTACGGTCTAATTCATAAAAATATTCAATCATCATATTTAAATAATCAAGAATCTTCACATAATTCTCTTTTGGCTGAATTAAATCATTCTTTTCAATAAAATTAAAACCATCTTCAAATACATCAGAAACTTCTCGAAAAAAAACATCACCAAAATTATAAACTTCATCTTTAATATCTGCTATATCCATAAAAAATTATAGCATAATACACACTAGTATTATAATAATAAAAAAAGCAAAAATCGAATGAATACTTTATTTAGTTCGTATATAAGTCTTCAATCGCTTCCTTATTAGGAACAATAGAATAGCTATTTTAAAGCCACTTGTATATCACTTGCAATTTTTTTTTCATCTACAAAAAATAAAAGTATTCCACCGATAATAAAAAATATTGATATTGAAGCAATTGCAACTCTAGAACTATCACTAAATAACGCAACAACTGCTACAAGTGAAGGTCCTAAAATAGTAGCGAATTTTCCTAAAAAATTGTAAAAACCAAAAAATTCAGCGGAGTGTTCATGTGGAATCATTTTTGAATAATAAGAACGGCTTAGTGCTTGAATTCCACCTTGGACTAAAGCTATCATGGTTGCGAGTATGTAAAATTCATTCACCTCTTTCATGAACACTGCCCATGTGATAATAAAAAGATATGTTCCAATAGCTAAAAAAATCGCTTTTTTAGTGTCCCATATTTGTGCAAGTTTAGCAAAAAGAAGTGTGGCTGGAAAGCCTACAAACTGAACTATTAAAAGTGCAAGTATCAGATTGTTTGACTTAAAACCAAGTGCCATACCATAATCAACTGCCATAAGGATTATAGTATCAACGCCGTCGATATATAACCAATAAGCTCCCAAAAATAGTAATAAACCCTTAAGTTGCGATACCTTACTAAAAGTGGATTTTACTCTTAAATAGCCTTGTTTTATAAGGTCTGTTTGCAACCCTTTTTTATCTTTTTTTTCATCAACAAAAAAGAGCAATGGAAGAGAAAAAAGTGCCCACCAAATTGCTACACTCACAAAAGATGCTTTGATTGCTGCGGCTTCATGAGCAAAACCAAAAAATGTAAAATCTTGAAGCATCCAGACATTTAGACCAAAAAGAATACCTCCTCCCAAATATCCAAGAGCAAAGCCAAGACTTGATACAAAATCAACATTTTTTTCTTCAGATACAAAAGAGAGCATGGAATCATAAAAAGTATTAGAACCCATAAAACCAATATTTCCCAGCACATAAACAAAAACTGCAAGTTGCCATTGCCCCTCACCAACCAAAGATAAAATGGCACTCATTGATATACCAAGATAAGAGAGTAAAAATAAAAATCGCTTTTTGATAGAACCAGTGTCGGCAATTGCTCCCAAAAGCGGGGCAAAAAGTACAATAATAAAACTCGATATCGAGTTCGCAAAACCAAGATGTGCAGTACTCACTGTGACATCTGCATCTGCACTAAAATATGCCTTAAAAAAGAGAGGAAAAAAACCTGCCATGACAGTAGTAGCATAAGCAGAATTCGCCCAATCATACAATGCCCACGAGTAGATACTTTTTTTATTCATAAGATATGATACAATAATTTATGAATTTTTCAGAACTCTTGAATCATATTGGTGCTCATCGGGGTGCTCGCTCGATTGTTCCTGAAAATACTTCGTGCAAAAGAGCTTTTTAAAATGGGTGTTAACGCAATATTTACAGATTTTTTATAGAAACAAAATTTAGTAATTGATTCCTAATATTACAAACATCAACTTTGTTGATTAATCAGCTATATGTTATCATTGAAGTTATCAAAAAATTGATAAGTAGTTCAAAAAAATATGACAAAATGAAATATTTTTAACAGAGCATTTTAAATTGCCATATCATTAAGTTTAAATTTAATACAAGTGAGCTCACGATGGATGCAAATAAACAAAAATCATTAGACCTAGCCATGAAACAAATTGATAAAGCGTTTGGTAAGGGTGCTTTAATGCGATTGGGTGATAAAGAGATTACACCTATTAAGTCAATTAGTACAGGTTCTCTTGGTCTTGATTTAGCATTGGGTATTGGTGGCGTTCCTCAAGGAAGAGTTGTTGAGATTTATGGACCTGAAAGTTCAGGAAAAACAACATTAGCACTTCAGATAACAGCAGAATGTCAAAAAGCGGGTGGTGTTTGTGCTTTTATAGATGCAGAACATGCGCTTGATGTAATCTATGCAAGAAATTTAGGTGTAGATATTGATAATTTACTTGTTTCTCAACCTGATTATGGTGAACAAGCACTTGATATTGTTGAAACAATTGCAAGAAGTGGAGCAATTGATTTAATTGTAATCGATTCAGTAGCAGCACTTACTCCAAAGTCTGAAATTGAGGGAGAGATGTCTGACCAAAATGTGGGCGTTCAAGCAAGACTTATGTCAAAAGCACTTCGTAAACTTACGGGTGTTTTGAGTAAAATGAACTGTACAGTTATTTTTATCAATCAAATCCGTATGAAAATAGGAATGATGGGTTACGGTTCACCTGAGACTACAACGGGTGGAAATGCTCTTAAATTCTACGCTTCTGTAAGAATAGATGTAAGACGAATAGCATCACTCAAGCAAGGTGAAAACAGTATTGGTAACCGTGTGAAAGCAAAAGTAATTAAAAACAAAGTGGCACCGCCATTTCGTCAAGCAGAATTTGATATAATGTTCGGTGAGGGTATCTCCAAAGAAGGTGAATTGGTTGATTATGGTGTGAAATTAGACATCATAGATAAAGCTGGTGCATGGTTTTCTTATGAAGATATTAAACTTGGGCAAGGCCGTGAAAATGTCAAAGCTAAGTTTAAAGAAGACCCTAAACTGGCTCTTGAGATAGAAGAAAAAATCAAAGCGGCTATGGGTATAAGTGGTCTTATGGTTATGGATACTTTAGAAATTGATGAGGTGGAAGAATGATATTTATAGATAGTATTAGCGCAATCGAAGTTATGGATTCTCGTGGGAATCCTACAGTTAAAACGACAGTAGAGTTGAGTGATGGCACTCTAGAGAGTGCAATAGTGCCTTCAGGTGCGAGTACTGGAAAAAGAGAAGCATTAGAACTTCGAGATGGTGGCAGTAGATATATGGGTAAAGGTGTTCTTCAAGCAGTTGAAAATGTCAATACTCAAATTTCTGATGTTCTTTTGGGACTTTCACCTTTTAATCAAGCTGTAATTGATGCTGAAATGAAAAAACTTGATGGGACAAATAATTATGGTAATTTAGGGGCGAATGCAGTTCTTGGAGTATCTATGGCTGTAGCTCGTGCTGCTGCAAAGAGTTTAGGAATTCCACTTTATCGTTATTTGGGTGGTGCAAACGCTATGGTTATACCAACACCTATGTTAAATATCATCAATGGTGGTTCTCATGCTGATAATTCAGTGGATTTTCAAGAGTACATGATTATGCCTATTGGTTTTGATGATTTTAAAGAAAGCCTAAGAGCATCTTCTGAAGTTTATCACCACTTAAAAGCTATTTTAAAAGCAAAAAAACACAATACAGCACTTGGTGACGAGGGTGGATTTGCACCAGATTTAAGTTCAAACGAAGAACCTATACAAATTCTTTTAGAAGCAATTAGTGCCGCTGGATACAAAGCTGGTGAGCAAATGGGAATTGCTATGGATGTTGCTGCAAGTGAGCTTGTTGTTGAGGGTGGATACAGACTTGATTCTGAAAATAGAACAGTAACTTCTGCAGAATTAGTTGATTATTATGTTGATTTATGTTCTAAATACCCTATTGTTTCTATCGAAGATGGTTTAAGTGAAGATGATTGGGCTGGCTGGAAACTTTTAACTGAAAAATTAGGTAATCAAGTACAACTTGTAGGTGATGACCTTTTTGTTACAAATGCTACTATTTTAAGTGAAGGTATTGCAAAATCAATTGCAAACTCTATTTTGATTAAACCAAATCAAATTGGCTCTGTAAGTGAAACTATGCAAACGGTAAGACTTGCTCAAAGAAATGGTTATACATGTGTTATGAGTCACCGCTCTGGAGAGAGTGAAGATGCTTTTATTGCTGATTTTGCTGTAGCACTTAACTGTGGTCAAATTAAAACAGGTTCAACTGCCAGAGGTGAGAGAACTGCTAAATATAACCGTCTTTTAGAGATAGAAAATGAAGTCGTTTATGGTGAATATTTAGGTGCCACTCTTTTTTAATTGAGAGAAAACTCTAAATGAATAAAGAAGACCTTTATGAAGATATAGATAATACACAAGGTATTTTACAAAGATACCTTGGATTATCTGTTGCAAAGTTCTTCCTCCTTCTTTCCATTGTTGCTGTGATAGGTATCTATTTAGGCGTACTCTTTTATGGAACTAATTCAATTGAGATTCTCTTCGGTCTTGAAGAGTATCAAGATTACCTTCAAACCGAAATTCATCAACTCAAAGACGAAAACTCAGAACTTCAAAGAAAATATTTCGAACTAAAAGAAATTTCTGCACAATAATGCTATAATCATAAATTATAAATGAGGGGTAATTTTGATTCAGACACTATTTATAACGCTTTTATTATTAGTAAATTTATATGCGAGGGAAAACCCATTTTTTCCATCTGATGCAAAAAAAGAGATACCGATAACTTCGAATGAAGATATGAGTGTTCCACCTCTTAAAAGAGTAGCTATTACACTTCCTTCACAAGCGAGAATAATTCAAAAAGTAACAATAGAATATAAAACTCTATCAGGTTTTGTAGAAAATAAAAGTATAGATTTAGAACACTCTATTGATTGGCACTTACCAATTTTCGTATCTCAAAGCTACACAGAAAATGTAGAGACACCAAAAGTAGTTGTAGAAAAAACAACATTTGAACAAATTGCTTCTATTGAATATGTAACTTTGTATGCTTCTGGCAAAGAGTTAAAAGTTGTTACAACAGATAAGATGTTAAGAAACTTTTTAATGGTTCAACCGCATAGAATTGTTCTTGATTTTGATAGAGATACAACGCTCAAAATGTATATAAAAGAGAATCCAAAACAAATTTTTAATAAAATCAGAGTTGGCAATCATAACAAATATTACAGAATTGTAATTGAGCTTGATGGACTTTATACTTATAAAATGCAAACTATTGCAGATGGTTATCTCTTTAAATTACGATAAAAGCATTTTTTTCGGAAAAATATAGGTAAATCTACTTCCTTTTTTAAGTTGTGATTGAATCTCTAATTGTATATCATACTCCTCAATAATTGAACTTACAATATTAAGCCCTATTCCAAAACCACCTTGAAGTGTGTCTTCTCTGTGATATCTTTTAAAAATATTTTTTATATTTTCAATCCCAACCCCTTTGTCCTCAAAACGGATAAAGTATCTTTCCTCTTCAAAAGCTACAGAAACACAAATACTCTTGCCTTCATAAGAATATTTTATTGCATTCGAAATATTATTATCTACTATCCGTCTGAGTTGTTTTTCGTTCATGAATATAAAAATATTTTGCTCAATTTCACTCTGTATTTCGATATTTTTCATAAAAGCCACTTCTGTAAAATATTCAACTCGCTCCTCTACGAATCGGCTCAAATTCAACCTCTCTCGTGAATATTCAAGTTTGTCATGTTTGATAAGATAATCCATATCGTTATAAATATTGGACAAAACTTTGGAAGCCGCTTTGACCCTTTGCATATATTTATTTTGAGGATTTTTACGGTTGTACAAATCAATATTCACATTGATAATAGCAAGCGGTGTGTTTATCTCATGAATAGAATCTTTAATAAAATTATCTAATTGTTGATTCATCTTTTTAAAAGGAACAACGAAACGGTTTAAAAAAAAGAGATTAAAAAAGAATAAAAATAAAACAACTGAAAATAAAATTAGCATCACTTTTTCATACACAATGGCAAAAGAGATTTTATTTTTTACAATCAAATAATCTGCTTGAAAATATCTTTCTTTGGGAAGTTGTAAAATATAAAAAGCATCTTCTTCTTCAAGATAATATCCCTCTTTCGAATTTGTTACACTCTCTTGAATCAAAGAAAAAATGGGTTTAAAATTTTTATCATAAAGACCTGATTCAAAAGTTTTAAACCTTGGATACTCAAAATATTCCTCACTTTGCTGAAAATTTTGCATCGACTTTATAATAAGGAGAGATTTTTGCTTCAAAAAAAGTTCATTTTGAATTGAGTGAATATTTTTCATATAAATAAAATAAAAAAACAAAGGCATAAGTAATATTGCAGATATGATAGTTGTATAAAATAGAGCATTTTGAAGTGCATATTTTTTATCGTTCAATAATATAGCCCAAACCTCTTCTGTTTTGGATAATTCCATTTGGGAGTTTTTGACGCAGATTTTTAAGTTGCACTCGAATAGTGGCAGGTTCTACATACTCTCCCCAAATTTTATCTTGAATCAGCTCAACAGAAACAACAAAATTTCTATGTTTTATAAGTAACTCTAAAATATCTTTTTCTGTTTTTCTGAGTAAAACTTCCTCTTCATTCACTGTTAGTTTTGCTTTACTTACATGATACTTTGCAAATTGCCCCAAATCAATGAGTTCATTATCGTAAGAATAAAAGCTCTTAATTACTTGGTTGAGTCGTATCTCTAACTCCTCCAAATCAAATGGTTTTCGTATATAATCACAACACCCAGTTTCATACCCTTTTTTCATATTTTGCATGTCCGTCATAGCAGTTAAAAAAATAGCAGGAGTTTGTATCCCTTCTAATCTTATGGTTTTTAAAAGCTCAAATCCAGATAAAGTGGGTACATTTACATCTAAAAGCAAGACATCAAAAGAGGTATCAAAAATTGCATCCAAAGCCTGTTCTCCATCCATAAAACAGACAACCTGATATCCAATATCTTCCAAAAACTCCTCAATACTAATTCGTAAAGAATATTCATCTTCAAGTAACAATATTTTCATTTTATCTTTCCATTAACTTTTTTGATGCTTTTATTTTCAAGTATCATTTGTATCAATTCATCTTTAGAATAATTATCCAATTTTTTATAAGCTTCTTGTAAGAATTCTACTTTGTCTTCTTGGTCTATCACATCTTTTAAATCTAACAACTCTTCAAGGCTACTTTTTTCATATTCATTATGAAACTGTTGTTTTTCAACTGAATACAAATCTTGTTTTTTTACATTAATCAAAAAAGATATATCATCTTCAGAAGCACGAAAATACTCCAAATACTTTTCAGGTAAAACAAATACGAAAGCACCTATCACTTCGCCTGTTCCATTATGCATCGTTTCAAAAAAGATTTTTCTATGTTGGGCTGATAAGATTCTATTCATTTGCAACTCTTTGAAATCTATATTCTCAAGCACTTTTATATGCCCTGTATTATAGTTTCTATTGGCAACAATATAGTTTTTGATAGTTACATTCTCTTGCATAAAAACAGCGGTGTTATAGTATTTATCATCCATGAGAACATACAAATCTATCCCTATTTCACGAAAATATTCAGTAATATTTTCAAAAAAATCTATCACCTCAATAAAACCAAGTAATACATTATTTTTATAAATCGGAACGGTTGCTTTTATCCCCAATCGTCTGCCAACTTCTATTGATGTGCGAGGTTTTTTCTCTGCTTTTATGAGATTGAGGTCTGTTCGATAATCTTCCAAAGGCATACCAGTATAAACATTATCCCAACTTCGTGTAAAAACATGCAAATCACTTGTAATTATTTGAGTTCTGATTGTTTTGCCCACATTTTGCTCTAAGCTTTTCATGATGTCAAAAAGGATTTTATACCCCAAATCCTCATCATCATTCTCCAAAGCATTCACTAATGCTTCATTCTTGGATAAAACAAGAGCGATTTCCAAAGAATTCATCTGCTCGTTTTTTAGTTTTTTTGCCAAAGAGAGTGTACATTGGTCTAAAACATCTTCAAGCTTTTGCTCTTTAACTTCAAATTTAAGATAAAATAAAATTACTCCAATGATAATAAGGATAAGAGCAAAGATAGCACTTAGGTTTTTAAGCACCTAATATATCTTTTTCACACGCCCAATCTCACCACTCATCAAACGCACTTTTATTCCATGAGGATGTGTTGAAGATTTTGTGAGAATATCTCGTACAATTCCATCTGTTAAAAGCCCACTTTGTTGGTCTTGTTTTAAGACAATTGCAACACTTATGCCAAACTTAATATTTTTTCGTTGCGTACCATCTAACATGATTATTTTTCCTTGTTTTAACATGCTCAACTACATAAAGATATTCAGCGGATAGGCTATCTTCAAATAAATCACAAATACAATTATATTGACGATTAATAAAGATACTTAATCCATATTTTTACTGAATATCTTCAAAAGCAAAAGGTGGAATAAAATCATACAACTAAACTCTATCTTCCTTATAATTTATATCATAACAGCTTTGCGTTTGCCTTCTTTAATTTCACCAATTAAATATCCATCTGTTTTAGCTAAAACTGTTGCAACATTTGCCTCTTCTACAACTAAAATCATTCCAACGCCCATGTTAAAGGCTCTAAACATCTCATCAGGATTTACATGTTGGCTTATAAGTTCAAAAATTGGCAACACTTTTATTGCATCTTTTTGTATCTCTGCTTGTAAATTCTCAGGTAAAACTCTTGGAAGATTCTCAATAATTCCACCACCTGTAATATGTGCCATGGCAACTATCTCATTTTTAAGTTCTTTAAACATTTTGACATAAATTTTTGTAGGCTCTAGGAGTGTTTGAATCAAAGGTTTTCCATGAAAATTATCCTCAAATTTCATCCCCATTTTTTCAAAAAGCACTTTTCGAGCCAATGAAAAACCGTTTGAATGAAGCCCAGAACTAGGAAGTGCAATCAATTTATGTCCAGCTTTTACAAGTGCGACTCTATCCATTTCACTTTTTTCGGCAACACCTACAGCAAATCCCGCTAAATCGTAATCATCATGAGAATACATTCCAGGCATCTCAGCAGTTTCGCCACCAATAAGCGCACACTCAGCTCGTATACAACCCTCAGCAATACCAGAAAGTACGCTTGTCGCAGTTTTTACATCAAGTTTACCTGTTGCATAATAATCCAAAAAGAAAGAAGGTGTTCCAAAATTGCATAAAAGGTCATTCACGCACATCGCAACTAAATCTATTCCGACTGTATTATGAATCCCAGAATCAATTGCAAGTTTGAGTTTAGTACCAACACCGTCAGTTGCAGCAAGCATAACAGGCTCTTTAAACCCTTTTGGAAGCTCAAATGCTCCTGCGAAAGAACCTATCCCACCAATAACACCAGGAATTTGTGTAGATTTAACTAAAGGTTTAATATTCTCAACAAAACTATTACCAGCATCAATATCGACTCCAGCATCTTTGTAGCTAATTTGGCTCATGAAGAACTCCATTTATAAAGTCCGAAAGTATATCTTATGGGAGTTTAGATAAGTGTTAAGCAACCCAAAAATTGGATTACTTCTTTTGTGGAAGGTCGCATTTTTTTGTAAACATGCACAATGGACAAAAATTAGTTACACCTACAATTAAGGGTGCAATTCCTAGAAAAAACCAGTAATTACTTGTGATAATACCTATAGCGATAAGAATTAAACCTGCGAGTATTCGTACAATCCTACAAGAAGACTTTATTTTATTGAAATTCATGTGATTCCTTAGTGAAGTTTTCTGAAATTGTAGCGGATAATATGATAAAGATAGATTAGTTTTTATAAATTTGCAATTATCAAATATCCCTTAAATATATCTAAATAGCTAGCTTTTTAAAACTACTAAAGGCAAATATGCTAAAATCCACTTCAATTATTAAACATAGGAATTATTATAATGAAATCTTTTATTTATCCAGAAATGATGGTGCATGTTCCAGTCTGCACAAACAAAACTCCAAAGAGTGTTTTAATTATTAGTAATAATGCAAACCCGCTCCTTATAGAGATGGAAAAACACAGTGATATAAGTGCAACTGTAGTTGCTTGTAGTTTGGATGCGCTTCGTGATTTAGCTGAAAAAAGTTATGATGTTGTTATATCTGAAATGGCTGGTGATAGTGCAATTGTGGCTCATATTAACCGTATCATAAAAGAGGATGGACAACTCAGTATTGTGCATGATTCATTAGATGAAACGCATGCGAATAAGATTCTTATGCAAGTTTTAGGCAATTATTTTAAAGTTATCATGCCTTATAATATTGGCAACGGTACAACGGCTCTACTCGCTTCAAAAGAGTACCATCCAACGGCTGATATTATTTTACAAAGAGCGGATATGCTCGATGGTTTAAAGTATTATAATTGTGATATCCATGTAGCTTCATTTGCGATGCCAAATTATATTCGTAAAGAGTATTTAGGAATTATTAGAAACTAATGGCATTTGAATATGCTATTGCCCTCACAGGCGGGATAGCCACAGGGAAAAGTACGGTTGCTTCTCTTTTGGCTCTTAATGGCATGAGAGTGATTGATGCAGATACTATCTCTCATGAGATTTTGGATGATTCTGCTTCATGGGTGCGTGATACTTTTGGAGAAGAATATCTCAGTGGCATAAAAGTGGACCGTGCAAAACTTGGAACTCTTATTTTTTCAGATACATCAAAAAAAAAGGTGTTGGAAGATTTTTTACACCCAAAAATACGAGCAGAGATAGAGCAACGAAGTATCAAACAAGATAGTTTTAAATTTCCCTATCTTATAGATATTCCACTTTTTTTTGAAAAATCTGCTTATGATATTAAAGAGAGTGTTGTTGTTTATGCTCCAAGTGAAATTCAGCTTGCGAGATTTATGAAAAGAAATGGTTATTCACAAGAGGAATCACTTCGAAGAATTAACTCCCAAATGGCTATAGAAGAGAAGAAGAAAAGAGCAACATGGGTAATTGATAATTCACAAAATTTAAAACATCTCCAAAAAGAGTGTGAGGATTTTGTGGAAAAAATTAAGGCAAAATATTTATAGGAAAATAGATGACTGTAACTAAATATAGTGCAAATGGAAATGATTTTGTGTTGTTTCATACTTTTATCAAAAAAGATAGAAGTGAATTAGCAAAAGAGCTTTGTCATAGACAAAATGGGATTGGTGCAGATGGATTGATAGTTTTAGTCCCTCATGCTAAGTACGATTTTGAGTGGCAATTTTATAACTCTGATGGAAGTGAAGCTGAGATGTGTGGTAATGGAAGCCGTGCATGTGCACATTATGCTTTTGTAAATAACCTTGCAGATGAAAAGATGAGTTTTTTGACACAAGCAGGAGTAATCTCAGCTGAAGTAAATAGCAACATGGTTTTAAGTGAACTTACACCACCAACTATTTTAGAAAAGAATATTATCTATAATAATAAAAAATGGATAAAAGTAAATACAGGCGTTCCCCATCTTGTAAGTTTTACTGATGATATTAAAAAATTTGATATTCAAGAGGCAAGAGAGCTAAGATACAAATACAATGCTAATGTGAATATCGTTTATGTTGATGGGAATAATTTACGAGTACGCACTTATGAGCGAGGTGTTGAAGATGAAACACTTGCATGTGGCACTGGCATGGCTGCGAGTTTTTATGTAGCACTTTTAGAAAAAAAAGTGGGTGAAAATATAGAAGTTTACCCAAAAAGTGGAGATACTCTTTATTTAGGTATCAATAGTAAAACAATTACTTTCAGGGGTGAAGTGAAAAAAGTTTTTACATGTGAATTTGAGTCTAAAGTAGAGAATTTTTAGTAAAAAAGGAGTTATTCACATGCAAACATGTGAATAATTTTTTTATTATAACCCTGCAGCTTCAACAATTTTTGCTTGGTGGTCTGCAATAAGTGGTTCAATAATCTCATCTAAAAGACCACCACCCATGATTTCACCAAGTCTGTAAATTGTTAAGTTTATTCTATGGTCACTTATACGGTTTTGTGGATAATTATAAGTTCTAATCCTTCCACTTCTATCGCCAGTTCCCACTTGAGCAGAGCGATTTGCACTATCTTTTGCTTGTGCTTCTTGCATCTCTAAATCATAAAGTCTAGCTTTGAGTACTTTCATCGCTTTATCTTTATTTTTATGTTGCGATTTTTGGTCTTGGTTAGTTACAACCAAGCCTGTCGGCAAGTGTGTAATACGAACAGCAGAATCTGTTGTATTGACACTTTGCCCACCACATCCACTTGAACGCATAACATCTATTTTCAAATCGTTTTCATTAATCTGAATTTCAACATCTTCAACCTCTGCCATAACGGCAACAGTGATTGCTGATGTATGAACACGACCTTGTGATTCTGTAGCTGGAACACGCTGAACTCGGTGTGTTCCACCTTCATACTTCAATCTACTATAAACTTGGTCACCTTTTATAAGTGCAATAACTTCTTTAAATCCGCCTGCATCTGATGGACTTGTGCTTAAAAGCTCAATTTTCCAATCTTTTACTTCCGCATAACGGGTATAAGCATCAAACAAATCACCAACAAAGATAGCAGCTTCATCACCACCAGCCCCAGCACGAAGCTCAACGATAATATTTCTATCATCATTTGGGTCTTTTGGCAATAAAAGAAGTCTTATCTCATTTTCTAATTCTGGTTTACGAGGCTCAAGTTCTTTGAGTTCCTCTTTTGCCATCTCAAACATTTCAGAATCACCAAGCATAATTTTAGCATCAGCAATATCTTTTACAAGAGCTTTATACTCTTTTGCTTTTTCAACTATATCTATAAGTGAAGATTGCTCTTTTGAGAGATTTGTCATTCTTTTGATGTCAGAAGTTATGTCAGGTGAACTTAGCAATTCGCTAAGTTCATTATAGCGGGTGATAAACGGGGTAAGTTTATCGGCTAACATTAATTGTTAACCTTACAGTGCGTTTACAGCTCTGTGTAGACGACTTACTTTTCTAGCTGCAGTTGTTTTTTTCAAAACACCTTTGCTTACAAATTTATGAATTTGTTTATTTGCTACTTTCAATGCAACAGTAGCGTCCTCTTTATTTCCTGCTTCAACTGCAGTATTAACACCCTTTACGATATTTTTAAGACGAGTTCTGTAAAAACGATTTCGCTCAGCACGAACGATAGTTTGACGAATTCTCTTAATTGATGACTTATGATTTGCCATATATGAGTCCTTCTCATGAAATTTAGTGCGGAATCTTAGCTTAAAGATAATTAAAGCTAAGTTAAATAGAATTCAAATTACTCTATTTTTCCTTTCTTTAGAGAATTATGTTAAAATTCGTAACTTTAATTTAATGGATATTACAATGAAATTATTTGGAACAGATGGGGTTCGTGGTGAGGCTGGCTCATTTTTGAGTGCTGAACTTGCTATGAAAGTTGCCATGGCAGCTGGAATTTACTTTAAACAACATTCACTAACAAACAAAATATTAATCGGTAAAGATACAAGAAGAAGTGGCTATATGATAGAAAATGCTATTGTAAGCGGTCTTACTGCCATTGGTTATGATGTAGTTGAAATTGGTCCTATGCCAACACCCGCAATTGCTTTTATTACTGAAAACATGCGTTGTGATGCTGGTATTATGATTAGTGCATCACATAATTCATTTGAAGATAATGGAATCAAATTTTTTGACAGAAATGGGGATAAACTTTCAAGTGATGTTGAAAAAAAGATTGAAGATATTTATGAAGATGCTCAAGCTTTACATGATGCGCAAGTAACCGCAAAAAATATTGGCAAGGCCAAAAGAATTGATGATGTTATAGGACGCTATATTGTTCAGCTTAAAAATTCTTTTCCCACAGAGCTTTCTCTCAAAGGGATACGGATTGTATTAGATACAGCAAATGGAGCAGCTTACAAAGTTGGTCCAACAGTGCTTGAAGAGCTTGGTGCTGATGTAATTGTGTTGCACAATAAACCAGATGGATTTAATATAAATGAAGCATGTGGCGCACTTCACACAAAAGATTTATGTGAAAGTGTCCTTAAATTTAGAGCAGATGTGGGAATCGCACTTGATGGAGATGCAGATAGGCTTGTAGTTGTTGATGAAAATGGAGAAATGATTGATGGTGACCAACTTTTGGGAGCTTTAGGTGTATATATGCACTCACGAGGTTCACTCAAAGGTGGTGGAATTGTTTCTACGGTTATGAGTAATCAAGGGTTGGAAGATTTTTTGAATAAAAAAGGACTCAAACTATTTCGTTCAGATGTTGGCGATAAAAATGTTTTAGAAGTGATGAAAAAAGAGAAAATTAATTTTGGTGGCGAGCAAAGTGGGCATGTCATTATAAGTGATTATGCAAAAACAGGAGATGGACTTGTCAGTGCACTTCAAACATTGGCCTTATTAATTCACACAAAAGAAAAAGCTTCAAAAATTTTGCGTCCATTTAAACTCTATCCTCAGAAACTAATAAATATCAATATTAGAATAAAAAAACCACTCGATACTATTGAAGGATTAAATAATAAGCTCCAAGAATTAGATAAAAATAATATTCGCCATCTTATCCGTTATTCTGGAACTGAAAATAAATTAAGAATTTTACTTGAGTGTAAAGATGCAAAAATCATGAACTCTTCCATGACAGAGATGGTAGATTTTTTCCAAAAAGCTTTAAATGTCTAAAAATTATCTCTTACGATTAAGTGCCATTTTATCATTTGCACTTGTTGGAATTTTTATTATTGATCAAAATATTAAATTACTTTTTGTGGATGGATTTCGTTATTATACAGAGTGCATAGACCTTATTTTGGTTTATAATAAGGGTGTAGCATTTTCAATGTTTGCATTTTTGCAAGAGTGGTTAAAATATATTCAATTAGTTTTAATTGTAGGTATTCTTTTTTATATCTATCACTTAAAAAAAATATGTTATGCATTTCCTGGTGGGATTCTTTTGGGTGCAGCACTCTCCAATGTATATGATAGATTTATACATGGCGGTGTGGTGGATATGGTGTATTGGCATTGTGGTTTTGATTTTGCGGTCTTTAACTTTGCAGATGTCATGATAGATTTCGCTGTGCTTTGGATATTGATTTTGAATTTGAAACCAAAATTTTGTAAAAGCTAATTAAAAGCACTTTTTAGGTAATATTGCTAAAAATAATAGTTCAACTACTAAAGGAAATTGATGGAAATCAAAGTAAATAAAATTAATAGTGCAAATGCTGAAATTTATGCAACTATCTCAGCTGGTGAGATTGACGCAAAAATCAATAAAATTGCTAAGGGCTTAACAAAAACTGCTAAAGTAGATGGTTTTCGTAAAGGAAAAGTTCCTGTTGCTACTATCAAAAAACAATATGGTAGCCGTTTAGTTCAAGATGCAGAATCTGAAGCACTTCGTACAGTTTTTGATAACGGGTTAAAAGAGCTTAATATTGCTCCTGACACTATAATTGGTGAACCAAATATTTCTCGCTTTGATAAAACTGCTCAAAATATTGAAGTAACTGTTAAAATAGCAATGCGTCCTTTCATAGACTTAGGTGATTATGTTTCTATGGTTGCAGACTTTGAAAAGCCTGTAGTAAGCGATGAAGCAGTTGATGTAAGAATTAAAAACTTAGCAGAACAACAAGCTTCTTTGATTGATGTTGAAGAAGACCGTGAAGTACAAAATGGAGATACTGTTATAATTGATTTTGCAGGCTCGATAGATGGTGTAGCTTTTACAGGTGGAACATCTACAAATTTCGCTTTTAAATTAGGTTCAAATCAATTTATTCCAGGTTTTGAAGAGCAAGTTATCGGTATGAAAAAAGATGAGGAAAAAGTGATTCAAGTTACTTTCCCACAAAACTATAATCCAGCTAATTTAGCAGGTAAAGATTCAGATTTCAAAGTAAAAGTACACAAAATTCAAGTACAACAAGCTATTGAAATTAATGATGAATTTGCTGCAAAAATGCTTCAAGGGGAAGAAAAACAAACTTTGGAACATTTAAAAGCATTAGTAAAAACTCAACTTGAAAATGAAGAATTAAGTAAACTTTACAATGATTTAAAACCTGTATTACTTGAAATTTATGTTGAAAATATCAAATTTGATTTACCTGACTTTGTAGTTGAACAAGAGATAGATATTGCTTTAAATAAAAAAGCAGGTGAAATGAGTGAAACAGCAGTACAAGAACTTCGTGATAATCCAGAGAAATTGACTGAGTTGCGTGAGAGTTTCCGTGAAGATGCTCGAAAAAGTGTAAGTGCAACATTCCTTATTGATTCTTTAGCACAAGCACAAAATATTCGAATCTCTGAACAAGAAGTATTACAAACTATCTATTTTGAAGCGATACAAATTGGTCAAGACCCTCAAGCAGCATATGAAAAATATAAAAAAGCTGGATACCTTCCTGCTGTTCAGATGTCCATGGTTGAAGACAAAGTGCTTACCGTACTTCTCAATACAAAGATAAAAGAAGCATAAGGATATGAGTTATATACCTTATGTAGTTGAAAAAACTGGACGAGGAGAGCGTTCTTATGATATTTATTCTCGTCTTTTAAAAGACAGAATTGTTATGCTCAGTGGAGAAGTAAATGATGCCGTTGCTTCTTCAATAGTTGCGCAATTTTTATTTCTTGAAGCTGAAGACCCAGAGAAAGATATCTATTTTTATATCAATTCTCCTGGTGGCGTTGTTACTGCTGGTATGGCAATTTATGATACTATGAACTATATTCGCCCACATGTAGCAACAATTTGTATAGGTCAAGCTGCATCTATGGGAGCTTTTTTGCTCTCTTCTGGAGAAAAAGGGAAGAGATATGCTCTTCCACATGCAAGAATCATGATTCATCAACCTTTGGGTGGTGCACAAGGTCAAGCAACTGATATCGCAATTCAAGCAAAAGAGATTCTTCGCATGAAAGCAGAACTCAATGAAATAATTGCAAAAAATACAGGGCAAACAGTTGAAACTGTAGAAAAAGATACAGACCGTGACAATTTCATGAGTGCTAAAGAAGCTCAAATCTATGGTTTGATTGATGAAGTGTTAATTAAAAACGACAAAGAGTAAGGAGTATTAAAGGATGGCTAAGAATTTACGAGAAAGAGAATCTAATACTATTCGTGCACATGAAAGAGCAACAAGACCTTTAAGTCGCCAAAATTATAGAAGTGATGACAGCTTATCAAGTGATTTAGAACTTTATTCTAAAGAGGTGTTAGAGTTTTTAATAAGAGACAATATTCCACCTACTCCAAGTAATTTTTCGTCATACTTTGATAGTCTTTTAGAAGAAAAAAATGAGAATCTCCGTAAACAAATCTTAGCTGTCCTAGACCTTGAAGAGAGTAATGACGATGAAACAACTATCAATCTTGAGCATAATCTCAAAAAAGGTTTTTCATCAGTTAAAAATATCTTAAGTGTTACTGCTGGTCTTTATAAAAACACTACATTAATGACTAAAATTTTGGAAAAAAGAAAAGCAGAACTTGTAGATTTTCAAGATACTGAAATGGTTAAAAGTGTTGTAAACTCTTTAAATAATGATTTATTTAAATTAAATGAAATTTTAAAGAAACAAAATTCACAAATGAAAACTATTTACGATGAAACTGCTGGTATTATTAAAAGTGTAGAAAATGAGACTATTTTTGATAATCAGTATGGCGTGTATAATAAACGCTATATTTTAAGTAAAATAACTCAAGAAATAGGACAAATAAAAGAATTTAAATATAACAGTTCAGTTTTAATGATAGAACTCTCTCGTGAGCTAAAAGAAAATATTAATAATGAAAAAATAGTTATTTTAATGACTCGAACAATTGCAAGATTACTTCTAAAAACATCAAGAAGAAATGATATTGTTGCACATTATGGTAATGGTGTTTTTGTAATGCTTGTAAAACATACAGATATAGAAAGTGCAAAAAAAGCAAGTGAACGACTCGTAGATTTAGTATCTAACAGTAATTTCTTTTTCGCAGACCGTGAAATAAAACTTAAAATTGCTATTGGTATCACAGATGTTCATAAAGATTTGTCCGTTGAAGAGATTATTGTAAATGCTATGGATGGAGTTGAAAAATCGTATTTAAATCCTAAATTTGGATTTGCGGTTTCACAAGCAAAGATAGTTGAAGATAAAAAGTAATTTTATGCAGTTAAGTATAGTTGAATATCCCGATAAAAGATTAAAAGAAAAATCAAGTCAAGTTAAAAAATTTGACACAGATTTACATGCTCTTTTAAATGCTATGTATCTTATCATGCTAGATTCCAATGGTATTGGACTAGCAGCCATTCAAGTCGCACATCCAAAAGCAGTTCTGATTTTAAATATTCCTAACGAAGATGGAGAACAAACTGAGGAGAATTTATTGGAAATAATCAATCCAATAATCACTTCTAAAAATGGGATAACAACCTATCAAGAAGGGTGTTTGAGTGTTCCAGGATTTTATGAAGATATCGATAGACATGAAAAAGTGATTATCAAGTATCAAGATAGAAATGGAAATACTAAAACATTAGAGGCTGATGGGCTTTTAAGTATAGCAATTCAGCATGAAATAGACCACCTTAATGGGATTTTATTTATAGACAAACTCTCGTACTCTCGCAGAAAGAAGTTTGAAAAAGAGTATAAAAGAATCCAAAAAGAGAAAAAACGCTCTTAGAAATCAAAATTAAATCCCTATTCACATCAACTAAAATAAAAGGTTCAAAGAATGAAAATGGTTGCATGTGCCACCTATGAAGGGATAAATGCAAATGTAGTTCATGTTGAATCAACACTCACAAAAGGGTTACCCTCTTTTTCTGTCGTTGGCATGGCAAGCACTGCCATTACAGAAGCAAAAGAGCGTGTGAAATCTGCACTTTTAAGCAACGACTTTTCTTTTCCTCCCAAACGAATAACTATTAATTTATCTCCCAGTGATGTTAAAAAAGAGGGAAGTCAGTTTGATTTAAGTATTGCACTTTTGATTGCACTGGATTCTATCTCTGATGATTTAGGCGAGTGGTTTGTTTTTGGAGAGTTAGGGCTTGATGGAAGTGTTAAAGAAAATATACAGCTATATCCACTTGTTTTGTCACTTGCCAATCAAAAACTAATAAAAAAAGTGATAGTTCCCCATGAGAGTCTGAGCAAACTCTCAAAAATTCCAAATGTAGAATTTTACGGTGTAAAATCACTTAGCGAAGCTATAGAGCTTCTTAAAAATCAAGAGATAGCTCAACCGAGTATAAAGCAAAGTAAAATAGAATCTCCAAGTTATCTTATTGATGCTGTAGAGTATTATTTCTTAGAAACTTATGAAGAAGATTTTTTGGATGTCAAAGGGCAAGAGGTTGCAAAAAGAGCTGCGCTTATCAGTGCCGCAGGATTTCACAACATACTTTTTGAGGGAAGTCCAGGGTGTGGCAAAAGCATGATAGCCAAACGCCTGAGATATATTTTACCGCCACTTACAAATGATGAAATTTTAGACATAGCAAAACTTCAAGTGCTTGAAGGGTATGAACCAGATTTTAAACCTTTAAGAAATTATCAAAGTCCACACCATACATCTACACAGGCAAGTATTTTTGGTGGTGGAAGTAGTCGAGCAAAAATAGGGGAAGTTGGTTTGGCTCATGGCGGAATTTTGATGTTTGATGAACTACCACATTTCGCAAAAACCGTTTTAGAAGCACTTCGAGAACCGATGCAAGATAATAAAATACGAATTTCAAGAGTAAACTCAAAAATAGAATATCCTGCTGAATTTTTATTTGTAGGTGCTATGAACCCTTGTCCATGTGGGAATTTGCTCAATGCCAATCTTGAATGCCGTTGTAGTGAACTTGAAATCCAAAGATATAAAAATAGACTCTCAGAACCATTTTTGGATAGAGTAGATTTGCATGTCGTTATGCAAAATGTAGATGTCAAAGACAAAGCGAGTCTGAGCTCACAAGAGATGCATGCAAAGGTGATTGAGGTGCATAAAATCATCAAAAATAGAGGTCAAAAAAACTTCAATGCTAAACTCACAGACTCCGAAATAGAAAAGTTTTGTATCCTCAGCGATGAAAGTAAAATTACTTTAGATATGGCAATACAACGGTTTACACTCTCCTTTAGAAGTATCAAAAAACTTCAAAAAGTTGCTCGAACAATTGCTGATTTGGATAGAAGTGAGTTGATAGAAAAAAAACATCTCTTAGAAGCATTGAGTTATCGCAGACGCTAACCAATATTATATTACTTTAAGAAATGATTGATATGATTTCATTTAATATAAATCAAAAGGAATAATTGTGAAAATCATAAATTTAGAAACATTAAAAACAAAATTAGTTGTAATTAAAGACTCTTTTACATCAGTAGAAGGGATAAAAAAATTTGAATTGTCAGAAATAAAAGAAACACCTTACAATCGAATGATTGCAAGTGCGTTTTGGATGGCGAGTAAACTTCCAGTAGGTGGTAAAATAGCGGCGAAAGTGCTTAAAGATAGCGATTTAGAAAATAAATCAAAAAACTTTGCTAATAAATTTTTTAATCCATTCTATCTTGTTACAAAATTAACTACTATAAAAAAATAATCTTACACACTCGCATTTATTGCGAGTTGTGCCATCTTTAGCATATATTTTTCTACACTCTCTTTTGCTTCAATTACTTTTTTTAACTCATTTATAAAATAAATTTTTGTTCTCTCATCTGCAATATTAAATGAATATAATACCCATTCAACATTAAGTTGAATTTTTTCACTTTTATGCGTTACTTCAAATGTACGATAAAGATTAATTGCACTTTGGCTTATTAAATCTAATACTTCGAGATAAAATGGATTTACATTGTAATTTACTAATACTTCTAAATCTTTTAGTGGAATAGAAGCATCAATATCTTCAAGCTCATTTTGACCAATAATCAAAGCTTCACCTATTACAATTTGTTCCCCTATAAAATAAGGCTTTTTTTTGAGTGATAGCGCATTTGCATCAGCATGTATCATGTGATGATGCAAACTTGCCATGTCATCTATCAAAATAGAAGTAAAAAAAGTGTAAAGTGTGTTTGCTTTAAAATCTAAATTTAACTCTTGTATGGTTTGTGTTAATGGGTTTATTGATATTGCTCTCATTTAAAAATTCTCCAAAAGAATAACATTGACTTGTGTGCCTTTATCCAAATTATTGTCCTCTTCGCCTGTAATCATCAAAGCGCTATTATTTAAAAGATTAGTTAAAATTGCTGAACTTCCAATTTTTTTGCTCTCAAAATCTACAAAAAAAGCACCCTCTTCTACTCTTACATTACATGCAGTAAATTCTGTAAGTTTGCTCCGTTTTTTGAAATCTTCACTTAGTTCTGCTTCTATAATAGTATACGCTTTTTCCCGCCCTAACATTTTTGCTATAAGAGGAAGCACATAAAGTATCGCTGTTACTGTTGAAGAATACGCAAATCCTGGAAGTGCTAAAATAAATTTATTTCCTTTTTGTGCTACTAAAATATGTTTGCCTGGTTTTATTGCAACACCTTTAAAAATTATTTGTGCATCAAGAATTGGAATGATATCTTTTACAAAATCATAATCTCCCACACTTACACCACCTGTACTTACAACAATGTCCGCAGAGGATAAAGCATTTTCAAAGATTTGCATGATTGACTTTTTATTGTCGCCAACCGTTCCTAGTTGTATAACCTCAGCACCAGCGGATTCAAAAAGAGCACCAAGCGTATAATTGTTTGAACTTCTAATTTGCGCAGGATTATCACTTGCAACACCCAAATCTAAAATTTCACTCCCCGTAGCAATCACGGCAATACGAGGACGCAAGGCAACTTTTATCATCACATGATTGAGTCCAGCTAAAACACCTATCTCTGCAAATCCTATCTTTGTCCCTTTTTTTATTAAGACATCACCAGCTTTATATCCCTCCGCAACGGGGCGAACAGAAGAGCCAAAAGAGACTTTTTCTTTTATAATTATTTTGCCATCTTCCACACTTACATTTTCTATAGGAATAAGCGTATCACTCCCAAGAGGCATTTTTGAACCTGTAAAAGTTTTAATACATTGCCCTAAAGATATAGCTCTTTTTTCATCATGTCCAGCGGGATTTATCCCTAAAATTTTTATACTCTCTTTGTCCAAATCAGCATGCAAAATAGCATATCCATCCATGGATGCTGTAGGAAATTGTGGGTCATTATATTTTGCCACAATATCTTCTGCCAAAATTCGCCCAAGTGAAATATTCAGAGGAACATTTTCACTTCTTGAGCTATTTACTTCTAACTGTTCAAACATATTTTGACTTGTTTCATAAGACAATAATTTCATTTTTTGACTCCTAAAATTCCACTTCCATTTAAAGCGGTCGACCTATCACTTGCATAGATTCTTTTGCCATTTTTGAGGTCATATTTCCAAATTGGTGCAGATGCCTTGAAATCTTCAACAAAGGCATCAATAAATTCTAATGCTACTCTGCGTTTTGGAGAAAAAACTGCTGCGATATAAGAAGACTCATGGAGCATAACATCACCACGACTGTGTGCCATTTTGATAATTGCACCTTTTTCTTTGGCTTTTTGCTCCCATGTGATAAACCAACTTTTCAAGATTGGTTCATAAATATCAAAACTTAACCCCTCAATTTGCGATTCATCTCGAACTGTTCCCACAAAAGGGATATAAGCACCATAATTGCTTGAAGCTTCTGCTTCATACCAAGTTTTTAAAATATTCGGCACATCAAGTGCGCCATCATACAAATATAGCACTTCTTAGCCTCCACAAACAGGTGGTAATAAAGAGATTTTATCGTTTTCTTTGAGCTCAAAATCCAAAGAGCGTACAAGTGTGTCATTTACTGCAACTGCTGAATTTTCAAGCCACTGAGCCAATTCTTCATCTTTTTGTAAAATATCTGCTAATTGTTTTAAATTTGTTATCTCTAACTCTAATGGTTCTTTTTGAATAGGACCTAGAAATTCTACTTTTACCAAAATAAACACCTTTATTATAAAAAAACTTAAAGGGGCGATTATATCAAAATAAGTTAAGCACTGTATAATTTGCTTTATAGATTTTTGGGAGATTTGAATGATTTTTGGAAGAATAGGATATTTAAACCTCTTACCTTTTCATGTTTTCATGAAACGATTTATCTCAAATTCAGGGCAAAAAATGAGTATGAACTATAAAAAAGGGGTACCTTCTAAAATTAACAACGATTTTAGGAGGAGAAAAGTTGATGCTGCATTTATCTCAAGTATTAATGCTCCAAAATATAAACATGTGAATTTAGGAATTATTGCCAAACAAGAGGTACAAAGTGTTTTAGTAATTCCCAATAAAGAGGATATTAAAGATACGGAATCGGCAACTTCAAATGTATTAGCTCGTATTTTAAACATCCATGGAGAGGTTCTTATTGGTGATAAAGCACTTAAATATTACTTACAAAATCAGCCTCATATTGATTTAGCGCTTGAATGGAATAAAAAGCACAATCTCCCTTTTGTTTTTGCTGTGCTTTGCTATCATAAAGATAAATTACTTTACAAAAAAATACAAACTCTTTTTTTAAAACAACAGATTAAAATTCCAAGATATATCCTTAAACAAGCATCATTAAGAACAACAATACCAGAACATGCAATACTTGAGTATCTTAAAAAAATCTCTTATAAGTTAAATAGCAAAGCAAAATTGGGATTAAAAAAATTTTATAAAGAGGTGAAACTTTCAAAAAATATGCTAAAATAAAATCATGCAAATAGAGAAAATATTCAATTGCTAACTGTTTTTAACGCAACATATAATTTTAGACAATTTTGGAATATGACACAAATAAGCATAAGCGTCTACAGAAATTCCAATTGAAATATTTTCTCCCCTCAAAAATGTGAATTTTACGAAATTATCTTAATGAAAGAACGAAATTTCACTAATAATTATTCCATAAAAACCTTCTAAAAAGAGAAAAAATGAAAAAAAGCTGATACAAGAAGCAGTTAAAAGATTAAAAAGTCCTGAAAATAAAGCTTTTCATGCAATTATGTAGTGCAGATAAACCCAAAAAAGCCCAAAAAATAGGCTTTAAAATTTTATGTGATAGCGAATTAGGAATTATTCCAAAAATTTAAAAAGCTTATCACTTAATATAAATTTAATGAAGTAAAGGAATTATTAGATGAACAATAATCAAACTATACTTATCGTAGATGATATCAAAGAAAATATAGATGTACTTCTTAAACTTTTAGGTAAACAAGATGTTATTCCTGTGTTTGATGGAGTGACTGCAATAGAAATAGCTACACATGAAAAAAATATAGACCTTATACTCCTAGCTGTCGTAATGCCATACATGGATGGTTTTGAAGTAGCTAAAAAACTCAAAAAAGACCCAAAAACAGTACAAATACCAATTATCTTTTTAACCACTAAAAATAATGAAGAAGATATTCAAAAAGGTTTTGAATTGGGTGGCGTTGATTACATAACTAAACCATTTAATGCAAATGAACTCCTCTCAAGAGTCAATACGCACTTAAAACTTAGAGCTTATGAAAAGAATTTGGAACAACAAACCCAAAAAGCAATTTATGAAGTAAAATTAAAAGAACAAATGCTCTACCAACAATCAAAACAAGCCTCACTTGGAGAACTTTTGATGCATATCTCACATCAATGGAAACAACCATTAGCTTCACTTGCTTCCATAAATCTTTTAAATAAAATGAAACTAACAAATTCTGAAACACTTGAAAAAGAACTCTTATTAAAATCTTGTATAACTTCAGAAGATTTAATTATGTACATGTCTTCAACTATCGAAACTTTTCAGAATTTTTATAAGCCATCCTATCAAAATAGATATTTTTTTCTAGAAGAAGCTATTAAAAGTGTTTTATCTATCGTTGAAGCAACCTTTTATTTTAATGACATTACAATACAAATTACATCAGATGAGCAAAAAAAGACTTATGCAAATGCAAATGAGATTACACAAGTAATTTTTTCTATCCTCAATAATGCAAAAGATATATTTATGATTAGACAAGCGAAAAATCCTGAAATTCATATATCTATTGGCAACCAAAAAATTTCTATTAGTGATAACGGAGGTGGCATTGATGAAGAGTTGTTTTCCAATATATTTGAACCGTTTAGTACTCTACATAACAAAAAAGGGATAGGATTGCATCTAGCAAAAAATTTAATTACAAAAAATAATGGATTAATCACAGCGTCAAATACACAAGAAGGTGCCATTTTTACAATGGAATTTACACATGGATAATTTAAAATCACTTAGTGTTTTATTTTTAGAAGACAATATAGAATTCGCTAAAAATACTGTCGAGTTATTGGAGATGTTCTTTTATAAAATCTTTCATGCATCATCTATTAAAAGTAGCTTAGAACTCTATAAAGAGAATCATATAGATCTTATTATTTCAGATATTAAAGTAGATGATGGAAATGGTCTTGATTTTATCAGATCAATACGAAATATGAATCTTTTAATACCAATTATAGTCCTAAGTGCCCACAAAGATGAAGATTTTTTATTAAAAGCCATACCTTTAAATATCACATCATACGAGTTAAAGCCTCTAAATTACAATACCTTTGTAGAACTCTTAAAAAGAATATCCTCAAAGTTTAAAGATGTACATGAAATTTTTATTACAAATAATGTCATTTATAATTTTGAAGAAAAAGCTTTATATTTTGATAAAATTAATATCCCACTCACAAAAAAAGAGATTCTTTTCATGGAACTGATGATAAACAATATGGATAAATTGGTAACAGAAAAAATGATTCAAACCCAAGTATGGGGAAAACACAAGATGAGTGAAGCGGCACTTAAAAATCTCATCTTTAGATTACGACAAAAAACAGATAAAGATTTTATAAAAAGAGTTCAAAGTATAGGTTACAAACTCAGTTCAAAAGTCTCTATATTTACATAAAAGAAGTTAAAAGATGGAATCTGCTACATCACGCTTAAGAGCTAAAGATAATTGTTGATATTGTAATTGGTACTCTAAAAGTTTTATTTTTAGATTCAATGTTGCTATTTCACGCTGATTGAGGAGGAATAAATTACTAATTCCTAAAATATATCTTTTTTCCTCTGCCTTTTCTAGACGCTCTAATAACACTATCTCTTCTTGAGAAAATTGGATAGTCGTTTGAAGCATATTTAATTTTGTGAAATTATTAATAATTTCAGTTTTTAAATTTTGAGAGAAAATATCAATTTTGGCTTGTAAAGATTTTTTCTTTGTTTGCACTAATTTACTTTTCCCCTCATATTGATTTTGCTGTAAAGCAAAGTTCATATCAAAAGTAACTTTATATCCATCTTCGTTATACTTAAAGTCATGTACTCCATAAGTCCCTATCTTAAAAGTTGGATATTGTAATGATTGTATTGCTTTATTTTCTAAAAACAGTTGCTTTTCTTCTATTTTTAACGCTTTTAAATCAGCTCGCTGTTCAAGTGCTTTTTCAAAGAATTCATCAACTGTTGTGAGAGTTTTTATTGTAATTACTAATGGTTCTATGTAAAAATTCTCATCAAATAATTCTTGGGATATGCTCAAAAATTTTAAAAGTGTTGTAAGTCCATTTTCATAGAGATTTTTTGATAATAAAAGATACTGTTTTGTATTAATTATTTGTTGTTCTATCTCAATTGAAGCAAGTTGTGCAAGAGTACCTGATTTAATTCTTTTTAAGACAAATTTTTCTCGCATTTGAGTTCGTTTCAATAAATTCTCAACAAGTTTTAAACGAGATTTGTAATAACGAACATTCCAATAAGCTTCCATGACCATAAAATCCAAATCTTGGAGATTGTCTTGGACACTCTGTTTATTTTTTTCATATTCAAGTTTTGCATTCAAGAGATTGAATTTTGGGGTATTCATATCCAAAAGGAGTGAGGTTGCATCAACATTTAATCCTATTCTAGCTTCTCCATCGCTTCCTGTTTTAATATTATTATACTCTTGTGTTCCTAGAGATTGTCGCCACCCTGCTTGGAGATTCATTCCATTGAGTAAAGGTTGATTGAGGCTGATATCACTAAATTCTCCTGTGGTTGTAGGGTAGTTTTTATTGTGATAACTTGCCAGAAGGGTTGTATCATAAAAACCTTGTGCATAAGTGATTTTATGCAGTGCAGAGTTTTGAGATATTTTGGCATTGATAACATAAGGATTTTCATTTTTCAGAAAATCCTTTAAGTGTTCTGGTTGTAGCGGTTCTGTTGCAAACATGGGTGTAATAAAAGTAAATAAAAATAAAAGAAAACGCATTAAAAACGCTCAATAAGATTAAGGTTTTGCCGTTCACTTATCATTTGTGGAGGCAAAGCATTCATTAAACGCCACATTTCATACCAAACAGTAACTACATCTAATCGTACCCAAGCTGCAGCTTGGGTGCCTATTCTTAACACTGTTTCATCAGGCCATGGTTCGTTAGGATCTTCTACCACATACGCATAATAAAAACCTTTTTCATGCGAGAGTACTTCGATTTGTTTGATAACGCCCCCAAAAGTACCAAATTTTATTTCAGGCCATCCACTGATTTGGAGCGCTGGCCAACCGTAAAATTTAATCCGAACTTTTAACCCTACTTTGATAAGTGGCATATTAAAATCAGATACTTTTAATTTGATAGTTCGCTCTTTGACATCGGGTGCAAAATGAATTAAAGGTGTATTTTTAGCGATAAAACGGTTGGTGTCATTTTGCAAAAGTCGTACTATTGTGCCTGATGTTTTCGCTTTGATTGTAGCACTTTCATAGCGAGAGAGTGCTAGTTTGGCATTTTGTAGCGCATGTTCAATATTTTTAATATTGTTTTTTTCTGATAAAATTTGATTTTCAAGTGCATTGATTAAATTTTTATTTTTGGCTTGAAGTTGGTTGTATTCCTCTTTTAAAATATCACGATTATTTTTTTCTATCTCAATATCTAAATGTACTTTTTGTAACTCTAGTGTTGCTTTTGCATGGGTGTAGGCAATTTTTTCAAAATCTCGCTTTGATTCAATCCCCTCTCCATACAAGAGTTTGACTCGATTATAATTTGCATTTTCTATCTCTTTATTTTTCTCACTAGCGATTTGTTTATATTGGAGTGATTGAATCCTTTTTTCTAGCTGTTTTTGTTTCTCTTTATAGACTGCAACTTGTGCATCAAATTCAGTTTGAATATGATAACGACGCTCTTCTAAAGAGCTTTTTTTATCTTGTGCATTTTGGAATCGTTGTTGTAAGATATTTTCTTGCTCACTTAATTTGTGAAGATAGTTGCTATCTAAATCAACCATATTGAGCAAAATAGTCTTGGCTTGTACTTTATCGGTTTCATTTACTTCATATTTTTCAACAAAACCATCAATAGGAGCCAAAATTTGATAATCACGCTCTTGAGGGTTGAGTGCTATTAAGACACCACTCCCTTGAACTGTTTGTTGCCATGGCAAAAAAAGCAAAGCAATAATAATAACAACAAATATAAAACTTATCTCTAAAGCTTTTTTAACAAAAGGGTGTAAATGAGTTTGCTCTAGGACTGTAAAACTGTATTTATCCATGTTTGATTTCTGCTAATGCGTGAGATAATTTTTCTACTTTGTAAACACCTTCAACCATATCATAGATATAATCAATTTGCTTGACAAAACTTTTGATGGCATAGGTAATGGAAACAATAACAATTTCTGCGGCAACAAATTCACCAATAGGTAAAGTGCCATGAATGACTAGATATCCTCCCATCATTAAAAAACTTGTAAAAATTAAACCCTCAATTAAAAAAGCCCAACTGAGCTGACGGATAATCACTTTAAAAATAGCACTTCTTGCTACTACAAATTCTTGTAGATAAATATCAAATTGTGCTAAACGCTCATTTTTACTCAATAAAACTTCTGGGATATGTTGTAAATAGTAGATACTTTTATGTTTTGCATCAGAGCGGTTAATTGCAAGTTGCATCCCATTTTTACCAAATAAAATTAAAACAATGAGAAAAACAATAAAAAATACTAAGCCAAATGTAAATAGATGTACATTGAAAGCCAAAAGAAGCAATAGACTAATAGAAGTTTTAATAATCAACGAAGCTCCATCTAAAAGAAGTATGGGAAAAATTTTTTGAATAGAAGTAATATCAAAAAAGTAGTTCATTAATTTATCAATAGAACGCTCTTCTTGTGACTCTGTCTCATTCGGATTATGTTGAGGTAAATTGACAGCCATATTTGCAATTTCAATCCCTGAGGTAATAAATATTTTTTGTTGAAATTTTTCAATGATATATTCTTTCATCACTTGTAAAAAGGTTGTCATAAAAAATATAGTGATAACAATAATACCGACAACAAACATAGAAACAGAAGTGTGAGCTAAAACACTGTTAATAATAAAAGAGGTAGCAAGTGGAATGGAAAGCACTAAAATTGCTTCAATTGCGGAGTAATAAAGAAGATAAATGATATTTTGCTTATCTTCTTTCATAATTTTCATAATACTAGCGAGTACTTTTTGTTCTATATTCATGTTGAATATTTCCTACGATTGTTATTGATTTCTTATTTTTAAAAAAGAAATCATAACAGTCATATGGTTAATCATTGACCTTTAGAGCGTTTGTTTAGAAAAAGAATTGCGTTGTTAGTTTCACTCTTGTTTCGTCTGCTTTTCCAGCAACTTCACGAAGTGTTGTACCATATTCATCTTTTTGCATGCTAAGACCTGCTTTGATACTATTACCCATTAAATACCAGTTTACACCAGCAACTGTAGAGGTAAAATCATAATCTTCACCAGCCGCTGCATCTGAATATTTATCCCATGATTCATAGCGAACAAATGGTGCGATGTAGCCTAAATCTACAAAAACATATTCCGCTAAACCATACCAACCGTTTGATTTACCTGTTTCTGTTGTTCCCCATTTTTTAGCAACACCATCAAATCCAAAATATTCAGCACTCATGCTTAAGCCATGGTAATGTGCAGAAATTTCAAGGTTCACAAGTTCATGGTCTAGTGTTCCAACTGTATCACTTGTTTTAATGTTGTTTGTTTTCCAATAAGCTGCACCAAGTGTAAAGTGTTGCCCTTGTCCAAAATAAGTTTCAGTTACCTCTTTTTCTTCCCAGCCACTAAATGGAGATAGTTTTACTTTACCACCGTAAAAGAAGTCTTGAGATTCTACTTTTGCAGGAGTTTTTGCATCCGTAATTTTTTTACCAGTTGCATCAACAAGACCACTTTCTTGTACACCATCTCCCATTGCTACTTGATAATGTACTTTTTTATTCCAATCACCAAACATTTGAGCATTTGTACCACGACGATTTTGTGTGATGTATTGTGCAGCTTCATCTGCAATATGAGGTCTATCATAATGAACAGTTAATGCAGATTTAGAAGTTTCTGTACGAGAAACATCAATTTTTGCACGGAAAAGTTTAAAGTTTACAAGTGAAGTATCAAAAGGTTTTTTAATTTGAACATACGCATCACCAACATTAAAAGCTCCTTCTCCAGCTTGTTCGTAGTTTGCTTTATCATTTCTTACATCCATAACAAATGAAGTCCATTTATTAAAACCTGCTGCTACTTCAAAACGAACACGGCGAAGATATGCATCGTTAAAATCTATATCTTTTGTATTATCAAAATAATCTTTATCTTTTGTTTCAAAAGTTCCTTGAATACGAACACCAGCTTTTAACCACATATCAGCATTATCTTCAGCTGCAAAGTTCATGTTAATCTGAGTTTGCTTTCCTAAAAGAAATTCTGGAGATTCTTTATCAACAATGGTTATCTTTTTTGATGCCATATCTAAAGCAGTACGATTTTCTGCTGGTGTTGTAAATACTTGACCGTTTGAGTCTGTGTAAAGTTGAACATTTGCAGAAGCAACCGTAGCCATTGTTAAAGCTGTAATAGATGATAGAACTATTCTTTTCATGATGTTTAATTTCCTTTGTTGTTTTTGTAAGTGAATTGTAAAATAGTTTGGTTACATAAAGATTACAAACTACTTTTATAATAATTCGTTATATTTTTGCGATTAAGATTGTAGAATAGGGGATTTTAAATCTCCTCTATAAAAGAGGAGAGCTTTGAAGAAGGATTATTTAATATTAGTTGTCCAATATTCTCTAATCATTTTGATAGTATCTTCAGGAAGAGAGATATAACCTAATTTTTTAGCAGAAGCATCGCCTGTTTTGAAAGCATAATCAAAAAATTGGATAACTTTTTTGTTCATCTCTGCTTTTTCTTTTGGAAGTAAAATAAAAGTTGCAGCAACAATTGGATAAGAAGTATCACCTGGTTGTAATGTTAACATTGCATAGAAGTTATCCTCTTTTGTCCAACTTGCATATTTTGCAGCAGCTTTATAATTTGCATCTGTAGCTTTTACCCATTTACCGTTTGCAGTTTCTAAAACAGCAGCTGAAAAATGATTTTGTTCTTTAAACGCATTTTCTACATAACCAATAGAATTTGGAGTTTGTTTAATTAAACTTGATACGCCCTCATTTCCTTTACCACCGATACCTGTTGCCCAGTTAATTGCTTTACCTGTACCATAAGTATTTTTCCAATTATCTGAACTAGCACTTAAATAATAAGTAAAGTTGTAAGTTGTTCCAGAACCGTCAGAACGGTGAGCAACTATAATTTTTTCATTTGGGAGTTTTAAATCTTTATTATCTGCTACGATTGCAGGGTCATTCCACATCGTAATTTTTCCTGCAAAAATATCTGCAACAACACTATTTTTAAGTTTTAATGTTTCATCAGCGATTCCAGCAACATTAAATGCAATTACAATAGAACCAATAACAGCAGGGAATTGTAAGAGTTTTGCTTCTTCTAATTCTTTTGTAGTAAGAGGAGCATCACTTGCACCAAAATCTACAACTCGTTCTGTGATTTGTTTAATACCACCACCTGAACCAATTGATTGATAATTGACAGTGTTTTTTGTATCATGCTTGTAGTTATAAGCCCAATCGTAGTAAAGTGGAGATGGGAAAGTTGCACCAGCACCATTGATTTTATCAGCAGCAAAAGATGAACTCACAGTAACTAATGCAATTAATGCAGCAGAAGCGATTTTTTTTAGCATTTTGTATCCTTGTAAAATTTTGAGATAGTGAAAGTATAAAATTGATTTGTTACAAAGTGATTACAAAGTATCTCTATAAGTAACCTATTTGTAACAAACATTTCCTACAATATCGTAACATTTTATTAGATAAAGGAGAAAATAAATTGAGTATTTTTTTAGATAAACTCTTTGCGCACAGCACGAAATTTATAGCCATTACAATTTTATTTATTGTTGCTTGGATTTTTACTGTACTTGTTGAGCATTCCATGGAATCGATTCATGCATTTGGATTTGATTTTTTAACTACAGACATTTGGGCACCTAATTTAGAAAAGTTTGGCGCACTTCCTGCAATTTATGGTTCTGTTGTATCAACATTCTTGGCAATGATTTTAGCAATACCCCTTGCTATTGGAGTTGCGATATTTTTAAGTGAACTTGCACCCGCAAGACTTAAAACTCCAGTAGGTGTTTCTATCGAGCTTTTAGCAGCAATACCCTCTGTAATTTATGGGATGTGGGGACTTTTTTATTTTGTACCTATTATTCGTGATGCCTTTGGAGGTGTTGGTATTAGTATGCTAACTGCGGGAATTATTTTATCTATTATGATACTTCCTTTTATGGCAGCGGTTACTCGTGATGCCATGAATACAACACCAGATATTCTTAAAGAATCAGCGTATGCTCTTGGTGGAACAAAATGGGATGTTATCAAAGATGTTATCATCCCTTACGCAAAAGCAGGCATTATTGGTTCTGTTATTTTAGCACTTGGTCGTGCTATTGGTGAAACTATGGCAGTTACTTTTGTTATGGGTAATGTACATAAAATTTCACTTGATTTGACCATGCCAGCGACTTCTATTCCAGTCGCACTTGCAAATGAGTTTACAGAAGCAGATGGGGATTTATATTATTCATCACTTTTTGAATTATCACTCATCTTGCTTGTAATAAGTTTTGCCATTATCTCTGTTGCAAAATTTTATTTCTTACGAAGAAAAAGGGATTAATTATGACTCATACTCATAAAAGAATAATTATAAATAGAATTGTAATGAGCCTCTCAAGTCTTTCCGCACTTATTGGCATGGGCTTTTTATTTTGGATTTTGGGAGTTTTAATTTACAATGGTGTAGATGCACTTAATTGGAATATTTTTCTCAATGAAGGTGCGCCTCCGGGACATGAGGATGGTGGATTAAAACATGCATTGATTGGTCAACTTTATATTGTGGGTGTTGCAACACTTGCAGGTGTTCCTCTTGGAGTACTCGCAGGAACATATCTGAGTGAATATGGGCAAAAATCAAAACTTGCTGAAACTATTCGTGATATTTCAGACATCATGATGAGCGCTCCGAGTATTGTAATTGGTGCGTTTGTATATGCTGTTGTAGTTATGCCTATGGGACATTTTAGCGGTTGGGCGGGTTCTATCGCTTTGACTATTATCATGTTACCAATTATTCTGAGAACTACCGATGACATGCTTCATCTTGTACCTTCAACTTTGCGTGAAGCAGCTTTTGCTCTTGGCGCTCCAAAGTATAAAGTTATTATTCAAGTGGTTTATCGTGGTGCAAAAGCAGGGATATTAACAGGTGTGTTACTTGGAATTGCTAGAGTAGCTGGAGAAACTGCACCTTTGCTTTTTACTTCATTTAATGATAACTTTTTAAATACAAACATGAATGAATCTATGGCTTCACTCACCGTTACGATGTTCAACTATGCAACTTCTCCGTATGAAGATTGGCAAAAACTTGGGTGGGCAGCTGCGTTTATACTCAGTATGTTTATTTTAAGTCTCAATATTGTGGGACGACTATTTTTACTAAAAAAGAAAGGCAGATAAAATATGGCAACAATCATAGATATAAAAGAAGAAATAGCATTACAAGTAAAAGATTTTGAGTATACTTATGCGGGAGCTGATGCGCCAAGTGTAAAAAAACTAAACATGCCTATTGCAAAAAATAGTATTACGGCACTTATTGGACCATCAGGTTGTGGAAAAACTACACTTTTAAGAAGTTTTAACCGTATGCATGATTTATATCCAGGAAACAAGTATGCTGGAGAAATTTTATTTAAAAATAGAAATATTTTAGATAAAAATGAAGATTTAATCCATTTACGAACACAAATAGGGATGATTTTTCAAAAACCTACAGCTTTCCCTATGAGCATTTTTGATAATGTTGCGTATGGACTTAGACTTCAGGGGATAAAAAATAAAACGGAACTTCAAGATAGAGTAGAAAAATCACTTCAAAATGCTGCTATTTGGAAAGAGGTAAAAGATAGACTCAAACATGATGCAAATGGTCTCTCAGGTGGACAACAACAAAGACTTTGTATTGCAAGAGCGATAGCTGTTGAGCCTGAGGTTTTGCTTTTTGATGAGCCAACTTCTGCACTTGACCCAATCTCAACTGCAGGTATTGAGGAGTTGGTCGTAGAACTTAAAGAAAAAGTTTCAATTATCATAGTAACGCACAACATGCAACAAGCTGCACGAGTAAGCGATTATACGGGTTTCATGTATCTTGGTGAGCTTATAGAACTTGGTGTTACTGAAAACATGTTTGTTACACCAACTGAAAAATTAACGGAAGAATATATCACTGGAAAATTTGGTTGATTTGTTCTAATCAAATGAGAGTTTTAAAATTAAGGAGAAAAAAAGTATGTCGGTAAAGTACAACAAACAAACGGAAGATATTAAAGCAAAGATGGTATCTCTTTTAGAAGATATTACAAATTCTAGCAAAATATCGTTAGATGCGTATATTGCAAAAGATTTAGGAATATTTGGAGATGCTCAAGAAAAGCTAAAAAATATACAAGCACGAGCTGATTTGATTGATAATGAAATAATCAAAACTTTTGCACTTTATGGTCCAGAAGCAACGGAACTTCGCACATTGGTTGTTTATTTAAAAATGACAAATGAGATAGTTCGTATAGGTGAGGGAATCAAAAAATATGCAAGAAGAATGCAAGAACATTCCCAAAGTGATTGTAAATTAGAAGAACTTAATGGCACAATTATTCAACTTCATAAAAGCACTATTAATGCACTTGATTATATTTTGGAATGTTTCAAAAATATAAACAATTGTTCAGTGGATGACTTTTTTAGAAAAGTGATGGTTGAAGAGAGTAAAAATGATGACTTTTTCTCAATTCTTGAAAAAGATATTATGAGTATTATTATAAGAGAAAAAGAACTTGCAACAGAATATGTAAGAATATTAGGAACACTTCGCAAACTTGAACGCTCATGTGACAGGTCTGTAAATATTGCTAATTTACTCCTCTATGCAAAAAATGGTGGCGATATTAATTTCCACAGTTAAAAATCTTTCAAAGAATACAACTTTTAGAAACAAATCCTAAATATGATTAATTTTTACTCATATTTAAGGGTTTTATTCCCCTTAAATCAGATATACTAACCTCTTAAATTACAACTCAGGAGATAAGAATGGGAAAATTTGTTAATAGCGTAGAAGATTTTTTTACTTTTTGTGAAGAAAATGATGTTCAGTTTGTAGACTTTAGATTTACAGACATAAAAGGTACATGGCATCATGTTTCTTACAGAATGAGTGCTGTAAATGCTGGTCACTTTGAGAGTGGATTACCTTTTGATGGTTCATCAATTGATGCATGGCAGCCAATCAATAAATCAGATATGTTGCTTAAGCCTGACGCTGGTTCTGCTTTTTTAGATCCATTTACTGCAGACCCAACCATTATTGTTTTCTGTGATGTTTATGATATTTACAAAAAACAAGCATATGAAAGATGTCCTCGTTCAATCGCAAAAGCAGCACTCAAACATGCTGAATCTTTAGGTATTGCTGATGCTGCATACTTTGGTCCTGAAAATGAATTTTTTGTTTTTGATGATGTAAAATTTATTGACAATATTAATGAAGCGGGTTATAAAATTGATACCGAAGAGGGTGGTTGGAATTCAAACACTTCATATCCAGATGGATATAATAATGCACACCGTCCAGGAACAAAAGGTGGTTACTTCCCAGTGGCTCCAACAGATACAGGCGTAGATATGCGTGCTGAAATGATGCAAATTATGGAACAAATCGGTCTTGAAGTTGTTCTTGGTCACCATGAAGTAGCACAAGGACAACACGAAATTGGTATAGTATTCTCTGACATCATTGGTGCAGCTGATAATGTTCAAAAATATAAATATGTTGTAAAAATGGTAGCTCACCTTAATGGTAAAACTGCTACATTCATGCCAAAACCAATGTTTGGCGATAATGGAAATGGTATGCATGTTCACCAATCGTTATGGAAAGAGGGCAAAAACCTTTTCTATAAAGAAGGTAACTATGCAAATATTTCTGAAATGGGTCTTCACTATGTTGGTGGTATTTTTAAACATGCTCGTTCAGTTGCAGCGTTTACTAATCCAACAACAAACTCATACAAAAGATTATTACCAGGGTTTGAAGCACCAAGCGTTTTAACTTACTCTTCTCAAAACCGTTCTGCATCTTGCCGTATTCCTTATGGTGCTGGCGAAAAAGCAACAAGAATTGAGATGAGATTTCCAGATTCTACTGCATGCCCTTATTTAGCATTTGCTGTTATGATGATGGCTGGTCTTGATGGTATCCAAAACAAAGAGATTCCAATTGGTCCAATGGATGAAGATTTATATGAGCTTTCTCTTGATGAAATTCGTGAAAAAGGTATTCCTCAAATGCCTCATACACTTCGTGGTTCATTAGAAGCACTTGTTCGAGATTATGATTACCTCAAACCTGTCTTTACAGATGAGTTTTTAAAAGCTTATAGACATTACAGATTTGAGCGTGATGTATGGCCAGACGAAGGTCGTCCAACTGCTTATGAGTTTAAAACTACTTACCAGTGTTAATCTCTTTATTTCTTTAATGTAGCCTCTTATTTCCCACTTTTTGTGGGAAGTAATTTTGCTTTTTTTGCACAATCATATTTTATTTTTTTGGATATAATAAACCGAATTTAAACAAATTGAGCATACATGACACAAGATATCAATCAAAATTCAATAGATGAAATCCTTAATTTAAGTAGTCAAAATGATGCAAACTTACATGAAAAAGTGGTGCAATTCATTCAAATTTATCAAGAACAAAAGCAAGAGATTAAACAGCTTAAAAAACAGAATGATTTTTTTATTAAACAATGGGATAAACGCAATCTGTTAGCTAAAGAAAAAGATTCTAGAAAAGATGAGATGTTAGAACAGCAATCAAGACTAGCCTCTATGGGCGAAATGATAGATGCCATTGCCCACCAATGGAAACAGCCATTAAACTCTTTTAGCATGATGAGTGATATGCTCAAAGAAGATTTTCAACATGGAAAAGTTGACCAAGAATATATAAATAATTTAGATGAAACTTTTCATATTCAAATAAATTTTTTAGTCAATACTTTAAATGAATTTAGAACTTTCTTTCGCCCTTCAACAAAAAATGAAACTTTTTCTATTCAAAATGCTTTAGATAGTGTACAAGTTCTGTTAAAAGATGAACTCCTCTCCCAAAATGTATATTTAGACCTCAATATTGACCAAGCAATTATGATAGATGGAAATAAAAATGAATTTAAACACCTTTTTATCAATCTTATTAATAATGCTATCTATGTATTTCAAGAAAAAAATATAAGCACAAGAAAAATTTTTATTCGATGTTATCGAGAAAATAATAATATTTACATAGAAGTAGAAGATAATGGTGGTGGAGTTTATGAAAGTGTTATACATGATATATTTAAACCAAATGTTACCACAAAAGCAGATGGTAAAGGTACAGGTATTGGTTTGTACATGTGCTCTCAAATCGTCAAAAAAAATAATGGCGTAATCAATGTTCACAATTCTGATATTGGAGCTTTTTTTACAATAACGATACGACAATCAAGTGATTTTAAACGATTAGAGAAATATTGAAATTTCTATTTTATCCCTTTTCACAACGAAATTATTTAAAAAATTAAAATAGATAAAAGAATTGATGAAAAGGTATTGACATTTTATTTATTATTTACTATAATTTCGCCTCATTAATCATCTGGAAAGATGGTTTTTGCGCAGGTCGGGGTGTAGCTCAGTATGGTTAGAGTACCTGGTTTGGGACCAGGGGGCCGAAGGTTCGAGTCCTTTCACCCCGACCACCTTTTAAATTCAAAATTTTTATCTTTTATACAAACATGGTGGGATTAGCTCAGTTGGTTAGAGCATTGGTTTGTGGTGCCGAGGGTCACGGGTTCGAGCCCCGCATCCCACCCCAGAAAAAAAAGATATAAAAATTTAATAAATAATAAAATATATTAGCGTTCGTGGCTCAATTGGATAGAGTTTCGGACTTCGGATCCGACGGTTATAGGTTCGAATCCTATCGGGCGCACCATATAATCAATAGATGCGTCCTTAGCTCAGCTGGATAGAGCAATGCCCTTCTAAGGCATAGGCCAATGGTTCGAATCCATTAGGGCGCACCATTTTTTTATTAGAGTTACAATATATGCGGATGTGGTGAAATTGGTATACACGCCAGACTTAGGATCTGGTGCCGTAAGGTGTGGGAGTTCGAGTCTCCCCATCCGCACCACCCTTTAATATAGGGCTTCATAAGACTTTCAATAGTCACTTTAAGAAAACTTCAAAAACACTTTTTTACTACATTTTAACTACAAACACTCAATCTTAATATTAAATTCTTTTAACAACTAATTTTAAAAATTCAACTTATAGCTTCATTACATTTTGAATATGAAAATATTTATAATATTTTGCAAAATTTTGATAGCAAATGAAATACAATGCAAGTCATTTTCTCTTTATGTACATTCATCTAAAATCATCTTATTATTACCCTGTTTAATTATTCAACGGGGTACCAGGTGTTTCACTTCCCAAAGTGAGGAAGCTATCTTTGGCTTCCCGTTGAGTAATTTCTATGGGAATATCTGGTACCTATTCCTCACTCAGTTAAATCCATATTGTTAAAAAAATAGATAGGCGTATTATCAAGCGTCTGGTGAAGTATATGTTTTGATTGTGTTCATCATAGTCTCTGCTCATAATGCAGTACCCAAAACATTGAAAAAATATACAGTAGTCGTCATTTTTTAAAATCATCAAATTTCAATCGCTCAAAAACACCTAGCAACTCTTTACCTCGAAACTCATAATTCAATAATATTTCAGATAAATATTCAAGACCATAAAGAAATAAACTTTGAGCTTTTCTTCCGTGTT
>CAMCYC010000015.1 GCA_945883795.1 Sulfurimonas crateris
AACAATACCTAATTACTCCTTTTGGATTTAATCCAAGTTCTAATAATTTTTTACGACTAAATTGTTCAGATATTGTTTCAGGAAATTCTGAAATCAGTTTTACATCAAATACATTTTCTACTGTATCAATATTAGTTACTTCTGCTAAATATTGATATTTTTGTATATCACCTGAAATGTAAAATATCACTAATTGCCCAACCTCTTTGATACAGCTAAGTCCACCGCCCCATTTTTCATATTTACCAGTTTTTTCTAGCGTAATCCTTGCATCATTTTTACTTGGATTATTTGGTATAACAGCTATCTCACTCATCTCTCACTCTCCTTTATACTTTCTAAAACTTCCCATCTCCCATCTTTCAATCCACCAACCCTTTGCATTCTTTTTTCATCTTTTAGTTTTTTTATCACTTTTTTGATACCAGATTCACTCATCTTTAGTTTTTCCATCAGTTCATAGATTGTAGTTTTTGGATTTACTTTCATAAGTTCCAAAATTTTTTGGTCACTTTTTTGAGATTCTTGTATATATTCTTCCATAGTATTTTTAAGTATTTATTTGTTTCTGATAATTTTCTATATTTTTATAAGCTCGTTTGATAGCTTCTTGAAAATTCTTAATATCCCTTTTGTGTTGACTGATTTGTGCAAATTGATTTTGAATCAACTTATTGAGTAAAGTATCAATTTCATTGAGTGTACTTGTTTTTCCGCACCCATTTTTCCCAGTGATGATGAGATGTTTTCTTTGATTGTCATCAAGTGGGATTTCAAAGTCTTGTATATCTCTAACATCTTTTATAGTTAATTTTTGTAAAAAATATTCGTTCACTGGTTTTCCTTTTAACAAATCTCTTAAAATATTATGTTTTAGATTCTCTATATAAAATAAAAATGAATATTAAATTATATTCACAAAATAAGAGTAATCATTTATTCAAAAATCCCATAGATTTTTCACTGTCAAAATTTGCATCTTTTTCTCTGTTAATCTCTTCTATAAAATCTTTTAACGAAAAAAGTGGATTTTCTCTGACTGCTACTTTGTATGCTGTATTTTTTACGATAAGATTAATTTGTCCACCTGTTAGAGAGTATTTTGACAAAGGTACATGGTCAAAACCTATTTCATACGGTGCATCTTTTGGGAGCATCTTTTTCCAAAGCTCTATTCTTTGGGCTTCATCAGGTTTTTTAAATTCTATTTTATAATTAAATCTTCTTGAAAATGCTTTATCTATATTTTCAAGTAAATTGGTAGTTGCAATAAGCATCCCTTTAAAATTTTCAATTTGCTCCAAAAAAATATTTTGCATCTGATTGTGCATCTGGTCAGCACTTGAGCCAATACCACTTGAGCGGGAACTCAAAAACTGGTCGGCTTCATTTAAAAGAAGAATAGGCTCTGTTTTTGTTTTTTCACTTAAATCATAAAAAGTATCAAAAATTTTACGAACATTTTTTTCACTCTCACCCACATACATGGATAAAATCTTAGAACAATCAAACGCTAAAACTTGTCTTTTAAGAGATTTTGCAAGTGAATACGCTGTCATGGTTTTGCCTGTTCCTGCAGCTCCATAAAAGATAATTCTTGCATCTATGCCACTTTTTTTATCTTTAATTCCCCATGCAACAAGCCTATTAATCACTTCCTTATCCACTTGACGCATCAAGTTTTCAAGAGTTTCTTGTGTTTTTTTATTGAGAACTACATCTGCAAGAGAAGTTTCAGGCTCAACCAACTCAAAAATATCTTGTTCACTCATGAGAGCATTGAGTTTTAATCGGCGAACTTTTTTATTTTTTTGGGGATGAATGATACTTTGAAGCACCTCATCCACAATATAAAATGCACGAGAGATACCACCAAAAGGGTTGAGCATCTCTTCATAATCTATAATCCCTTCACCAATAAGATTTGAACCCTCTTCTAGGAGTGAACGGTTTTTAATCCGCTCATATTCATCAAAGGAGATTAAATCTATCAGTGCATTCATCTCTCGAAGAGAAGAATCTGTTGCACTATACTCTTCACGAAGCAAGGCAATAAATAAAACTTGCTCATTTTTACTCATCTTTTTTTGCTTAAAAAATTTATCCAAAACAAGACTTTCGGAAGTTTGTACCACTCGCTCCTCTATCCGTTTTTCTAAAAGACGGAGTTTATGATGGACTCTGTCTATTGCCAAAGAGTGTTCATGCACATTTTGGCGAATTGTGGTCATTTTTTGATACAACTCAATTCTAAAAAACTGGTCTTGAAGATATTCCAAATGGTCAGCATAAGGTTTAATATCTGGCAATTCTGTGTCAAGTGTTCCCTCATGTAAAAGCTTCAAAAATGAAGGAGACAAACCAACTGCTGTATTTAAAAGCTCTAGTGGAGTTACTTCGGATATTTTCATAGGAGTAAAACTTTGTTGGTGCAACCAACCGAGTTCTAACAATATTTTTATCTCGCTTAAATGGCTTAAATACTCGTAATCTTTAGCATTATATAACTCTTGCAAAAGTTCTAATACTAGGACATCATCTTGCCCCTCTGTATATTTTTTTGCTAAATTTTGAAGCACAATTGCCTCTGCCACACTACATTTTAAATGGGTAAAAATTGTAGTTGTTTCTATATCTTTTGCTTGTAAAAAATTTATTAATGTTTTCGTGATAATTCCTTAAAATTTATAACCAATTCCAGCTGATACTAAAAGTATATTTCCATTTGAAAATTCCCCAGACAAAGAGTTATTTGTTACACTACGAGTTTCTCTCATAGAATAAAGTGCAGCCAATCCAATATCAACTTTTTCGCTTATTTGATACCGACCACCTAAAGAAAGTGAAAGAGAGTTTGTCTCAGGAAGTTCAAAACTAAAAGTTTCCTCTGGAATTGCTGATTCACTATACACCATCCCCGCCATCAAACTCAATTTATCCAACTCTTGAGTAATCCCTAAGCGAAAAATATTAATATCATTCCAATCTTTTGCAATTGGAGTATCAAAATAGGGAGTAAGTCCGCCTATGCTTGTTGCATAATCAAAATCTAATTCATGATAGGCTGACCAAAAGTCCCTTTCATATACAAATTCTAGTGTTGTTTTAAAAGGCAAAGTATAGGCAAAAGCAATTGAGGCTGTAGCAGGAAGAGGAACTCCAACACTTACATCATTATCATAAGCCAAAGTGATTCCTGAATATAATTTTGCATCTCCTTGAAGTGTTAAATTTACTTTTGAACGGTAAGTGAGTGCAATATCTAAATCTGTTAGAGGCTTATAAGAAAGAGCCAAATTATATCCATAGTCAATCGAATTACCTTTTAAATCACGAGATACCAAACCGCTACTTTTAACTATCCCCTCAGATTGAAGAATTCTAAAACCAAAAGCAAGGGCTACTTTGTCATGAAGCGTAAAAGCAACACTTGGATTGATTTCAACCACTTGAAGTGTAAACTCCTCAGCAAAACTTTTGGCGGGTTGAATATCCCACCTTTTGGATAAACCAGCAGGAACAACAATACTCAAACCTACACGAGCTTCATTTGCTTTAGAAGAGACATAATGAAACGATGGAACAAGAAATTTTTCACTCTTTGAATCAATGTCATGGCGAATTTCTCCCGTTGCAGAATGTGTCCCTTTATAGTTATTTGAGCCTAAGCCAACATACATCATGTCAACTTCTAAGCTATTTTCATCTTTCATAAAAGCCATATTTGCTGGATTATAATAAGCTGTATCTGCACTATGATTATGCGCTATATTTGCAGCACTCAGAGCAACAGAGTTAAGCGAAGTCTCAGGAATTGTATAACCTCCTGCAACCAATACTGATAGAGTGCCAAAAGAGAATAACGCTATTTTTATCATATTTAAAAAACCTTCCTTTATTGTATTTGATTATATTACAGAATCTAAGCTTAATCTACAAAAGAATACAAAAGTTCAATCTCTTCTTTCCAAATAGTTTCATCAATTGTTTCAAGAATAAGCGGAATATCATCCATTCGCTTATCATTCATGATAAATCTAAAAGCATCTAACCCAATTTTTCCAAGTCCAAGAGAATGGTGTCTATCTACATGAGAGCCTAAATCAGGCTTTGAATCATTAATATGCATCCCCATCAAATACTTAAATCCTATAATTTTTTCAAACTCTGCCCATGAAGCATCATAAGCCTCTTTTGTTCTTATATCGTATCCCGCTGTAAACATATGACAAGTATCAATACAAACCCCTACTCGTGATTTATCCTCTACTTTATCAATTATATATGCTAAATGCTCAAACTTCCAACCAAGGTTACTTCCCTGCCCTGCCGTATTTTCAAGCACTAAAGAAACCCCTTTTGTTTTTTCAAGTGTTCTGTTCATGGCATCGGCTATTTTATCCAAACACTCATCTTCACTTATTTGTTTGAGATGCGAACCAGGATGAAAATTGAGTTTATCAAGCCCTAAAAGCTCACATCTTTGCACCTCATCCAAAAAAGCTTCCATTGATTTTAGCCTTTTATCATCTTCGGGATTTCCTAGATTTATGAGATACGAATCATGAGGTAAAACATGCTTTGGTAAAATACCACTTGCATGTAAGGCTTTTTGAAACTTATCTATCGTAATAGTATCAAGTGGTTTTGCATCCCACCGTTTCTGATTTTTGGTAAAAAGTGCAAACGCTTTTGCACCTATTTGCTCGGCATGTTTTACAGCATTAAAAACACCACCTGAGGCTGAAGTGTGTGCACCTACAAACTTAGTTATCATCTTTACTCCGTATTTTTTATTATAAAAATTATTCTATTTTGTTTATCTTTAAACTCTATGCTGTTTTGCGTTACCTTATAGATAATCTGCACATGTGAATTTGTTATCTTTTGCTCAAATCCATCAAGAGTTTTTATCATCCCTTTAGCATCATAAATCGACTTACCTAAAAGTATATTTTGAAGTATATCATGAGGATAATTTTCATTTAAATACTCTTTATTAAATCCACCCTTACTCATGCAACCATCATCTACACAAATAAGATGATTTATACTAATTTTTTGTATAGACTTTCCTGCAATAAAAAGCTCAAGTTCTATATTTTTATCACTATTACGCACAAATCCAAGGTCTGCAAATTTGAGTTTAGGTGATTTTATCATAATGATTTTTGTTTGGGTATGCGTATAATTTTTAATACTACAAGCAGTAAAAAACAGTGTAAAAAGGAATAATATATTTTTCATGTATGAGATTATAGCAATAATTTAAAATCCCTTAGTCCAAATTTGTTTTCAAAATCTCAAAAAATACTAATAATGTTTTTTGAGAACTACTATCTTGAGAATCGCTAATCATTAAAAATTTATTTTTTTCTATCTTTGTTAAACCCTCAAAATTATCTATATTCCACCCTTTTTTGGTGTCCAATTTTGCCAATATTTCACTTTTGCAAATACCTGATTTACATTTATCTAAAAAAACTTGCGTCAGTGTCGTAATTCTCCTATTAGTTTTAGAATTAAAATTTCTCTCTAAAACTACTATTGCATCATCTTCTATAAATTCCAATCCTGTAATACTTCCAGTTGCAGGGAACTTCCAAGTTTTATCTTCTGCATAAAGGATGTGAAATTTTTTATCTTCATTTTTCAATGCTACTTCAGGTGCTGTAACTATCCCATATTTTTGATTATATGCAACTCCTTCGAGAGCTTTATTTTCATTTTTGTACTTTGAAATATCTTTTAAATCTTTATGTATCTTCTGATTTTTTATCTCTTTTGCTTTGAGTGAAAACAATGCAATTCGTGGCTCTTTTTCAAATGATATAACTAAATTATCATCAACAAAAACTAATCCTTCGGAATCTCTTTGCAATTTTTTCAACTCTTTACCTTTTTCATCTACTAACGCATACCCATTTTTCAGTTTTAGTTTTTCAATTTTATCACCGCTAAAAGCTATACTAAAATGGTATAAATATCCTTTATCACTCAGGGCATATAATTTGCTTTTATGATGAGCAAGAGCCGATAACTCGGTCACTTTTATCCCATCAATAGCATCAAATTTCAACTCTTTTGAATCTAAAATTTTGATATTCATAAATTGAGATGTTTTTAGCGAAGAGGGTTTTATATCATATTCTAAAAGTTGTGCCTGAGCCAAAATGTATAAACTCAAAAGAACGAATAGTAATTTTATCATCATAGTTTTCCTTTAAATTTTATTCCTAAATCTTTAAATTTTTTAGAGTCCATTACCCCACATATGCATCTTCTTTGCCATCACCAAATCGTATTCTTCTAAAACATCAATTGAATTTGGAGCGCGAAATTCATATTTTTCAAGACGATTTATTATATCTTCTATATTCATGCTCCCTTTCTTTTCCATAATAATTATGTTCGCAGCATTGGCAAGAGTTGTATATCCTATTTTTAACATCATCTCTGGATTACTGTGTAATTGAAAGATGTCTTTGAATATTACAATATCATGGTCTCTTGGAGTTGCACGAAAAGGTTGCTTTAAATTTTGGATTTGTTGTATTTTTGCTTGGGGAAATTGCATGGTATATTCTTGCAGTTCTTGATTATAAACAACCAAATCAAGTTGACCACCAACACTTTGAAGTAAAGTGCATAAGGATGTTGTTGTTTCATCAGGTAAAGTTGTAACCTGAAGATAATGATTCCCTGGCTTAGGATTAAAAAGCTCTAAGAACTGTTTTAAATTAGCCATGAAATGCCATTTTTAATAGGGAAAATCGTGAAGTTCTCTAAAAAGATATGCTTCTACAATATCATCTATGCTTCTTTGAGTGTTGGCAACAAGAACCGTCATGGAAAGTTCCATAAAATCCCCCACCTGTTCTTTATCGTTTACAACAACAATGGCTTCAGAAAAATTCTCAAAACCATCGCTCTCACTACTGTGAAATATCTCACTAACTTTACCATGTTCAATAAATACTTGTGCCCAAACTTTTACTTCATCAATTTTTGTTAATAATGCTTCTTGAACATCCGCACTATCCATTGGGAGTAAAACATACATGATTATTCTACTTTTGATAAATCTAAAGTAAGAGCGTCATTATCCATAATGCCAATATCTTTACGAAGCACTTCGGAAGCTATATATTTTGCATCTTCTAACGAGTGCATTTTATATGTTCCACACTGATATATATTGAGTTCTGGAATATCATTTTGGCTTTTAACCTCAAGCACATCTTTCATAGAAGCTTCCCAAGCACCTGCAACAAGCTCTTCACTCGGACTACCAATAACACTCATATAAAATCCTGTTCGACAACCCATCGGAGATAAATCAATAATCTCAGTTGTATCAGAATTTAAATGGTCTCTCATAAATCCAGCAAAAAGGTGTTCTAAAGTATGAATTCCCTCCTGAGAAAGAATTTCTTCATTTGGCTTCACAAATCGTAAGTCAAATACTGTAATCTCGTCTCCACTTGGAGTTTTCATCCCCTTTGCTTTACGCACTGCCGGTGCTGGCATAATTGTATGGTCAACTTTAAATGAGTCTAATAATGGCATGTGAAATTCCTTTTAAATAGTTGAGGGTATTTTATCCTCTTTTGATTTATATTTCTTGAAGTAGTAAAGTTAAGTGGAAAAATAATTATAAGAGGAAAGAAAGTGAACTTCAGAATGTTATGAAAAACCAAAAAATTTTTAAACTTGGTGTAGATTGTGCAAAAACTAGACCAACTGCGTACCAAAGTACGCCGAATGTCTAAGTTTAGTGCAAAAAATGCACCAAAGCAAAAATCTTTTTAAACTCGAGCTTCTTCTCGACGGTTTAGATACGCCCATTTTGCATCTACTCTTTCTTGCCACTCTTTAATCAAATATTTATATTCATCTTTAAAAAGGTGTTTGAAACGACCTTGAGCTGCCATATATTCTTCTACTGGAACTATATCTTTTGGTCTGTAAGTGATATTTAATTCATGTCCATCAATAATTTCGTATAATGGAAATACTAAAGAGTCTGTTGCTAAATCAGTGATATGCATAGTATCTTTAGGGTCAAATTTCCACTCAGTTGTACATGGAGAGATTGCATTAATAAATACAGGTCCTTCAACTTCCATACCGTGTTGGATTTTTTTCACCATATCCTTCCATTTATTTGGAGCAACTTGTGCAGAATATGGGATTCCATGAGCTGCCATAATGGCTACCATATCTTTTTTATTTTTCTGTTCACCATAACTTACACGACCAGCTGGAGCAGTAGTTGTACTTGAACCAATTGGTGTAGAAGATGAACGCTGTCCACCAGTATTTGCATATACTTCATTATCAAGTACAACATGCATCATATTGTGTCCCCGTTCCATACAACCAGAAATCCACTGAAAACCAATATCATAAGAAGCACCATCACCTGCAAAAGATACAAATTTAGGATTACGGTCAGGTTGCTTTAGGCGACCTTTTGTTTTAAGTGCTTTGTACATTGACTCAGCACCTGCGACTGCAGTTGAACCATTTTCAAAACCGATATGAATCCAAGAAGCATCCCATGAAGTATAAGGATAAACGGCAGTACAAACTTCAAGACAACCAGTTGATGCCGAGAGAATTAAATCATCATTCGTAGCATTTAATACTTCACGAACAATGATAGAGTGTGCACAACCAGGGCAAAGAAGATTTGCACCCTCAAAACGGTCAGCCGATGTTGAAAACTCTTTTAAGTTTTTAATTTTTTTAATTTCACTCATGGTTTTCTCCTTATAAAAATGCTAGTTTCGGTCCACGAACACCGATAAACTGCTGTAATTGTGTTGTTACTTTACCAGCATCAACATTTGCCTGAAGCTCTTTATAAATATTAACTAAGTGTGCTTTTGTTAAATCACGACCACCTAATCCATAGATAAAACCACTAAGCATTGGTCTTGCTTGAGTATTAAATAATGCCCCTGCAGTTTCATTAAATAACATACCTGGTGCGCCATTTGGAGATGAACGGTCTAGTGTAGCTATCGCTTTTACATTTTTAAGAGCTTCTGCAATTTCAAAGAATGGGAATGGACGGATAACACGAAGTCCAACTACACCAGCTTTAATCCCTTTTGCTCTCATTTCAGTTGCAACTTCTCTAGATGTTTCAACAGAAGTTCCCATACAAATAACACACACATCTGCATCATCCATATCGTATGATTCAACTATATTATATTTACGGCCTGAAAGTTTTTCAAAATCATCAAAAGCAGTTTGAATTTTTGGTAGAACTTTTGTCATAAGGTCATTATGTTGACGAGCTTTATGCTCAAAGTGCCAATCTTCTTCAGTTTGTACACCATGTGTTACAGGATGTTCAAAATCCAACATGTCATTCATTGGTTTAAAATCGCCAACAAAACCATAAGCAACATCATCGCTTAAAGTATGTACACCTTGAGCAGTATGAGAAGTCATGAATCCATCCTGATGAACCATACATGGAAGTCTAACACCATGGTCTTCAGAAACTTTAAATGCTATAAAGTTTAGGTCATAAGCATCTTGAGGGCAATAAGCATCAAGTTGAATCCAACCGCTATCACGACCTAAATACATGTCAGAGTGGTCACCATTTACATTTAATGGAGCAGCTAATGCACGGTTAACAACATTTAAAACAATTGGTAATCTCATACCAGAAGCTTGGTAAAGTGTCTCAACCATCAGTGCATAACCTTGAGAAGATGTCGCAGTAGCAACACGACCACCCGCAGCAGCAGCACCGATACATCCGCTCATAGCAGCATGCTCAGATTCAACCATTACAAATTCACCCTCGACATAATTGTCTGCTTTGAACTTCCCATACCCTTCAACAATTGGAGTTGACGGTGTAATTGGATAAGCAGCAACAACATCTATCTGACATTGTCTTAAAGCTTGTGCTGCTGCAAAGTTTCCATCCCAAACTTCAATATCTTTTAATTCCATTTTATCAAATGCCATTATTTTTCCTTCGCTTGTTTTGCAGGCCATTTTGCTAACTCTGCTTCTTCATCTGCTTGTTCTGGGAACATCAGTAACGATTTAGGATTTGTAGGACAAACCTCAACACAAATACCACAACCTTTACAGTGGTCCATATCTATACCTATCATTTTTTTATCTCTTGATATAATCGAAATATCTGGACAATATATCCAACAAAATTGACAATCAATACAAAAATCTTTACTAAATATTGGCTTCTCAATTCTCCAATCAGATACACTCGCTGAAAAAGAACTATTTTGCGAATATGCACGATTTTCTTGAATTGTTCCTGCTATATCATCTATTTTGCCATCAAATGTACGAAGCATAGCTCCGATTTCAAATTCGTCCCAACCTGTTTTTGCCATAATCAGTTCCTTATTTTACTTCATCATATGCGCGCTGAATAGCGATCATGTTTGCATCAATGATTTTTTGTGGTAATTTACCAAGAATTCTCACCATACTTTCTTTGAAGAACTCTATGTCATACATACCAGAAATCTTCATAAACGCACCAAGCATTGGCGTATTTGGAATAGGTTTACCTATTGTCTCTTGCGCAATTTTGATACAATCAACTGTGTATACTTCTTTACCCTCAAGTTTTGGTTGAGAAGCAATAAGCTCATCAGTAGTCATATGAGTAGTAATAATATACTTTGTATTCTCTTTAGCATTCACAGTAACATCTGATGTATACACTAATGCAGGGTCAATAACAAACACAAAATCCGGTTGCATATATTTTTCGTGGTTCATAATGACTTTATCATCAACACGGTTATAAGCTGTCATAGCAGCTCCACGCTTTGCAGACCCGTAAAATGCAAATGCTTGCACATGTTTACCGGTTGTAGAAATTACATCAGCCAAACCTTTTGCACCTGTTACAGCACCTTGTCCAGCACGACTATGCCATCTGAGTTCTAGCATAAATTCTCCTTAAGTTTTTTCAAGAAATTTTGTATATTTTCTATAAATTGTAATATTCTGTATTTTAGGCAACTTGCTCTTAAATATAGCTTCATAGATTAATTCTTGCATATTAACTAAGCACATTGTGTTATATTTTCCTATTTTTTAAAAAATTCACTGCTTCAAGAACATCATTAAAAATCATATTTGTATGTTTTTTGAGAGTTTCATAATCATCATATCCACTCAAAACACCAATCGAATTAACGCCTGCATTCTCTGCACAAATAATATCAAGTTTTGTATCGCCAATCATCCAAATATCTTTTGTTGTATCTCCCAAAATTTCTATTGCTTTTAATATTGGCTCTGCATGTGGTTTTGGATTCACAACATCTTCACGACCTATCAATACTTTAAAATAATGCATCAACTCAAAATATTCCATCAAAATTGTAGAATACTCTGCTGTTTTTGTTGTAACTATCCCTAAAATTGCAAATTCACTTGCTTTTTCAATCGCCTCTCGTGCATAATCAAGTAAAAGCGTTTTTTGTGTAGATATTTTTCTATAATGTTCTTTATAAGTTGCTACAAAATCCCATTTTTGAGATTCACTCACTCCCAACCTCTCAAACATAACATCAAGTGGATATCCTATAAGTGCCTTAATATTTTCATCACTTGCATGGATAACTTGATGTATATCAAAAGTGTGATGAAAAGATTCTAAAATAGCCTCAGTTGAATCTATAATTGTTCCGTCTAAATCAAATAAAATAATCATTACTCTTTTTCCCATTTTGTATAGTTGTGCCAAATTCCACTCAAACTTGGTTCGATATTTTTAATATTTTTATTGACCACTGTAATAGAATTTGGAATATATAAAAATAGATACGGGTTATCATCTGTTATCGTTTTGAACATACTTTGCCACATGACAGATAATTTTTCTCTATCTATAATACTTTGAGATTCCTCTATCTCTTTATTTATTTGAGGATTGTTATATCCTATAAGATTAAAACTTCCCTGTTTATCACTATCTGTGTGCCAAAATTGGTATGGGTCTGGAGTGGATGAAAGACCCCAACCAAGAAGTACACTATCAAACTTATGGGGAAAAACTACCATATTTAAAAATGCTTGCCACTCCATCACTCGGAGTTTCACAATCACTCCAGCTTTTTGAAGTTGATGTTGTAAAATTTGAGCTGCGTAAGGTCGTACAGGACTAGAGTTTGAGGTCACTATCTCAAATGAAAAAGGGTTCTTTTCATCGTATCCCGCATCTTTTAAAAGCTTTTTTGCTTCTTGAATATTTTGCATTGGAGCTTTGACATCAGAATTAAATGCTTTTGTACGAGGCAAAAATGGACCTGTGCAAACTTTGGCATGTTTGAAAAATAAAATTTTTACAAGTTCATCTCTATCAATTGCTAACGAAAGAGCTTCTCTTATTTTTCGATTTTTAAATTTTTCTAAGCGTAAATTAAAGCCTAAATAGGTGTAAGAGTGTGTAATATCTTCATATATATTAAACTTATCAAAAAAATCTTGATTTAATTGCCTTTCATACTGAATTGGTTCAATTGAATCAATATCCAACTCTCCAGATTTAAGCATCAAAAACCGTGTCATGGGGTCTGCTATCACATGAAAAGAGATTTTGTCTATTTTTGGTCTGCCATCAAAATAATCGTCATTTGCGACTAAGACGATATTTTTCGAGTATTCGAGTTGAAAAAGCTTATACGCACCTGTTCCTATTGGATTTGTATTAAAAGAGGAGTTCATTAAATTGGATTCATCTTTTAAAATATGCTCAGGTAAAATCCCCATCATCCAATTCTCTAACGCTAAAAAATAAGGCTTTTTATAAATCACTTTGAGTGTCAAATTATCAATTATTTCAACACTTTTGACAAACCGAAAATTTGCACTGTATGGCGAAGATACTTTATCTGATATTAAAACTTGATAAGTGAATAAAACATCTTTTGCACTCAACTCTTCTCCATCATGCCATTTCACATGAGGATGAAGTTTAAATACCAGAGTTGTGTTATTTTCAAAATAAAAATCCTGTGCCAAATCCCCTATAATTGTAGATGAATCTTTATCATATTTTACAAGTCCATTAAATAAAAAACCTGCTATTTCAGAGGAACTCGAATCGGTTGCAAGTAATGGGTTCAGTCTTGATGGATTGGCAGAAGTTGCCAAATGCAAAGTGGAGGCGTAAAGTTGAAAAGAGAAAATTAAAAAAAATATATAACGCATGAAGTGTGTATCCTTTAAAGTAAAGGAAATTATATAAAAATAGACTGTTTTTTATTTGAAAGTAAAAAAAGAGATTTTACCAATGCTGTAAAAGCATTGATAAAAAGAGAGAAGAGAAAAAAAAGATTAACGCTTAGAGAATTGGCGAGAACGACGAGCTTTTCTCTTACCTGGTTTCTTACGCTCAACAGTACGAGAATCACGAGTCATCATCCCTTCTGGTTTGAGGATAGCTTTTAAATCTTTGTTAAATTTTACTAATGCACGAGAAATACCATGACGAAGTGCATCAGCTTGACCACCAAAACCACCACCAGTAGTTACTGCAACGATATTTACAGAAGTTTCTTGTTTTGTAAGAGCAAGTGGTTGTTTAACACGAAGTTTTTTCGCTTCTAGTCCACCTAACCATGCATCTAAAGAAAGACCATTTACACTCATTTCCCCATTTCCTGGAGTTAACCACACTTTTGCTATTGAAGCTTTACGACGACCTGTTGCGTATATTTTTGCCATATGTCAATCCTTACTTAGCAAGTTGTGCAGTGTGAGGATGCTCTGCACCTGCATAAATTTTTAATTTTTTAATCATTTTAGCACCAAGCTTAGTTTTAGGAAGCATACCACGAGCTGCTAATCTAAAAAGTTTTTCAGGGTTTTTCGCTAAAAGTTCAGTCATTTTGATACTTTTTGTACTACCAAAGTAACCAGAATATGAAAAATACTCTTTACCTGCTATTTTACCAAGACCATTTAATTTTGCCTTAGTTGCATTAACGATAACAACATAGTCACCACAGTCAATGTTTGGAGTGTAACACACTTTGTTTTTACCACGAAGAATAGTTGCTACTTCTGTAATAATACGACCAAATGTTTTACCCTCAGCGTCAATCAAAACCCATTTTTGATCAATTTGTTCAGAAGTTGCAATTTTAGTAAATTTCATTCTTGAACCTTTATCTTGAGATGAAACAAAGTAGTTCTAACCTGCTTTGTTTGAGTGGCGAAAGTATATCGGTACAACCTTATAAAGAACTGAATTTATGTTTTATTTAAGGTTTATCCCTCACAATTATTTCGATATAATTGCACACAAATTTGCAATAGTTTTTATTGCACACTTATCTGCATTCAAATACAAGGTTCTACAATATGAAAAAAATCGCCATAATAGGTCGCCCAAATGTTGGTAAAAGTTCTCTCTTTAACCGTTTAGTCAAAAAAAGAGATGCTATCACATCTGATGTGGCAGGAACAACAAGAGATATAAAAAGGAGAAATGTTCTCATTAGAGATAAACGAGCAGAACTTCTTGATACAGGTGGGCTTGACCAAGGCTCAGAACTCTTTGACAAAATCAAAGAAATGTCACTCAAAACTGCACATAAAGCGGACATTGTACTTTTCATGGTAGATGGAAAAGGTCTTCCAGAAGATGAGGATAAAAAACTTTTTTACGAACTTCAATCACTTGGAAAAGATATTGCGCTTGTAGTCAATAAAATTGATAATGATAAAATGAATGAACAACTTTGGGAATTTTATGAATTTGGGACAGATGCTATTTTTGGAATTTCAGTTTCTCACAATAGAAATACAGTAGAACTTTTGGATTGGCTCTACAGTAAAATTCCTGAGAGTGATATCGTTAAAGAGGAAGAGGAAAATTCAGAAGATGAAATGGAATCTCATGAAGAAGATATGAATGATGATGAGTTCTTTTCACAATATGAACATGACGAAGAGGATGATGGTTTTATCTACACAGATGAAGATGAAGAAGAGATAGAAGACAACTCCATATTTTCTCAAAATGACATGATGAAAGAGTTTGATGAAAATGATGCAAACCATATTAAAATTGCAATTATTGGAAGAACAAATGTTGGAAAAAGTTCACTTTTAAATGCACTTTTAGGCGAAGAACGCTCTGTTGTAAGTAGTGTTGCAGGAACAACAATTGACCCAATTGATGAAACTATCGAGTACAAAGGCAAACAACTCACTTTTGTTGATACTGCTGGTCTTCGTCGTCGTGGTAAAATTGTGGGGATTGAAAAATTTGCTCTCATGAGAACAACAGAGATGCTTGAAAATGCAAATATGGCACTTGTTGTTTTGGATGCTAGTGAACCATTTTTGGATTTGGATGAAAAAATAGCAGGACTTGTAGATAGTAATAGACTTGCATGTATTATAGTTTTGAATAAATGGGATATATCAAACAGAGAAGAGTATGATAAAACTGTTAGAGAGATTCGTGATAGATTTAAATTTTTAGCATATGCACCTATTATTACGCTTTCGGCAAAATCACACCAAAGAGTAGATAAACTCCATGACATGATTTTAGAGATAAATGAAAACTATTCTCAAAGAATCACAACATCTCAGCTCAATGAAGTTCTCGGTCAAGCATTAAGAAGACATCAGCTTCCAAGTATGCATGGACAAGTTATCCGTATTTACTATGCAACACAATATGAAACAAGACCACCAAAAATAGCAATTATCATGAATAAACCAAAAGGTCTTCACTTTACTTATAGAAGATATTTGACAAATAAACTCAGAGAAGCTTTTAATTTTACAGGAACACCAGTTTTATTTAAAGCGAAGAAAAAAGGGGAAAAGTAAAGGGAAATTTCCCTTTTACTTAAAATGGTCGAATAATAACCATGCCAACAATAATTAAGAGTAAAATGGTTGGAACTTCATTATAAAAACGGAAAAACTTTCCACTTTTGTTACATTTATCTTCTAACAATTTTTTTCTTATCATGCCAAGTGAGAAAAAATATCCCATGAGAATTACTACAAAGAAGATTTTTGCATGAAGCCATCCACCAGTTTTAAGAAGATTTACTCCCCCATAATAAGAAGTTGATAAAAAAATCAATGTCACACCGCTAATCACTGTAGCCCACATCGCAGGAACACCGATATATTGGAAGAGTTTAAACTCCATCACTTTTACAACATCAACGAACCCTTTATTTTGAGCATTTTCAGCATGATATACATAAAGTCGTGGCAAATAAAATAGCACTGCAAACCATGAAATAAACGAGAGAACATGAAACCAAACAAGCCAATTATACATTATTACTTTCCTTTAGAATTTTGTTTCTATATAAACGGTATTGTAATTTGAACCGCCATGTCTTACATTGTTAATCAACCCATAGATTCCTGAACGGTGCTTAAGTGCCCATCCCAACGAAGTTCCATCAAGTGGTTTAAAACGCACTAATTTACCTAAATCAATATCCAAACTTAAATCTATATAATTTAAATAGTGAGAATTTGTATCATTTTTTTCAGTCGCTTCAAGCGTTTCAGCGTACAAAAGACTCTCAGTATAAGCAACACCCTCGCCAAAACCAAAGCGAACTCTATTGTCCCAAAAATCAATGTTATAATAGAGTTTTAAATACAATGTAAATTCATAAACATTATCATGTGTACCAGCTTCATCAAAACGGCTTACACCAGCTTTTACATAACTATCAATCGGTAAATCAAATGTATATTCTTGTAACAAATAACCTCCATCAAGAGATAAAACAGTTAAATCCTTTGGATGCGAATGGATATCGCCTATAAGGATTTCTCCAAAATCACTACTTGTAACTTGTCCATAAGCAACTCTCAAAGAGTAATCATCTTGTGCAAATAAATTTACAAATACAAAAAGTAAGATAAAAAATTTCAAATAAATTCCTAAGTGAAGGGGTAATGTCGGGCATAAAAAGCCCGATAAGTGGAGAGTTTTATTCTTCTACAGCTTCTAAATCTCTAAGTGAAGTTGCTTGTTTTTCAATAACTTTATCATGTAAACGGCGAAGTGCTTTAGAAGCTCTATCTATTGCCAAATCAATCGCAGCATCCAAAGATTCATCTGTCTGATTAATCACAACAGGAGTTGCATGCGCTACATGAATATCAAACTCAACTGACGCTCCATTTTTTGCCGTAGCAATATTCACATTTACAGTTGTGATTTCCAACTGAAATTTTTTAAACTCTTCAATCGCTTGCTCAATGTGAGCTTTCAAGTTAGCATTAAGCGCAATATCTTTTGAACGAATTTTTACATTCATCGTGAATCCTTTTTTTGTAACGAGTCGCCCCGCTCTTAAGTAATCCAAATCTTAGCACACTCAAACTGAAAATGTAATTTATTAAGTCCTAGTTGCTATAATGCCGAAAAAATCTAGGATATAACATGAGACTTTTAACTGGTATTCAACCATCTGGTGATTTACATATTGGAAACTATTTTGGTTCTATCAAACAAATGGTTGATGCTCAAAAAGAGAATGAATCGTTTGCTTTTATAGCAAACTACCATGCTATGACAAGTGTCAATAACGGAAAAAGATTAGCCGAGCTTACGATGCAATCTGCAACCGACTTTTTAGCACTAGGAATCAATCCAGAAAAATCAGTTTTTTGGGTGCAATCAGATGTAAAAGAGGTTTTGGAACTTTATTGGACATTATCTTCATTTACCCCTATGGGACTTCTTGAGAGAGCCCACAGCTACAAAGATAAAACAGCTCGTGGATTTGCTACAAATCACTCACTTTTTTCTTATCCCGTCCTCATGGCGGCAGATATTTTACTTTTTGCTCCAGATATTGTTCCCGTAGGAAAAGACCAAATCCAACATGTAGAAATTGCCAGAGATATCGCAATAAAATTTAATAACCACTATGGCGATATTTTAAAAATTCCAGAGTTTAAAGTAGAAGAACATGTCGCAACAGTTCCTGGAACAGATGGGCAAAAAATGTCAAAAAGTTATGGAAATACAGTAAATATTTTTGGTGAAGAAAAAGCACAACTCAAAACAATCAAAAAAATTGTCACAGAAAATGTCGCCTTAGAAGAGCCAAAGCAGTATGAAAACTGTAATGTTTACAATATGGCAAAACTATTTTTAGATAAAAAAGAACTCAATATGCTAGAAGACAGATACACGCAAGGTGGCGAAGGTCATGGACATTTTAAACTCTATCTTGCAGATGTCATGTGGGAATATTTTAGAGATTTTCGAGAAAAAAGAGCTTATTATCATCATAATCAAAATGAAGTCAGAGATATTTTAAAACTAGGTGCAAACAAAGCAAGAGAACAAGCACTTCCAATGATAGAAATCATTAGAAGTATTACGGGGATAAAATACTAATTTTATCTCTGTCTATCAAGCCAAACCATCAAGCCTTTTTGAGCATGTAGTCTATTTTCTGCTTCATCAAAAACAATTCCAGAATGTTTTTCAAAAACCTCTTCACTCACTTCAAGCCCTCTGTAAGCTGGAAGACAGTGTAAAAATTTAGCATCTTTATCAGCCAAAGACATCATTGCATCATCTACCATGAAACCTTTGAAGATTTTAATCCGTTCATTTTTTTGGGCTTCTTGTCCCATTGATGTCCATGTATCCGTTGTAACAACTGTTGCATCTTTTATAGCTTCTTTTGGGTCGTGAGTCGTTATAATTATCGCACCACTTATTTTTGCAAGTTCAAGAGCTTTTTTTAAAACTTCAGCATCTACTTCATACCCTTTTGGTGTTGCTATTCTTAGCTCAAAGCCCAATTTTGCTGCTAATATCATCCATGAATGGGTCATATTATTGCCATCACCAACATAAGCAACTTTTAAATTTTCACTCATATTATGCTCAACCAAAGTCATGTAATCTGCCAAAAGTTGTACTGGATGAAAAGAGTCTGTGAGTCCATTGATTACGGGGACTTTTGAAAACTGTGCAAACTCTTCTATCATGGATTGTGCGAAAGTTCGTATCATTACCATGTCACACATGCTCGAAACTACTCGTGCAGTATCTTTTATAGGTTCACCTCGCCCTAAATGAATATCACGATTCGATAAAAAGAGTGCATGTCCACCCAACTGAAACATGCCAGTTTCAAAACTCACTCTTGTTCTTGTTGAACTTTTTTCAAATATCATAGCTAATGTTTGATTTTTCAACTGTCCTTTATAAATCCCAACTTTTAAATCTTTTTTTATTTCAAGACCAACTGCGATAATCTCTAAAATTTCATCTTTAGTAAAGTCTTTAAGTGTTAAAAAATGTCTCAATTGCATTCCTAAATGTAGTAATTGCACTATTCTATTATAGTTTTCTTTAAAGAAACAAAAATTACTTAGAGTTCAGTAATTTTGCAACCTCTTTTGCGTGATATGAGATAATTATATCCGCACCAGCTCTCTTAAAACTTATCATTGTTTCCATCACAACTCTATCATAATCAATCAGATTATTGAGACCAGCAAACTTTATCATGGCATATTCCCCACTTACATTATAAACAGCCAGAGGAAGATGTGTATTATTTTTGATTTCACGCACAATATCCAAATACGCAAGTGCAGGTTTTACCATCAAAATATCTGCTCCTTGCATCTCATCTGAAATACTCTCTGCAATCGCTTCTCGGCGATTTGCTGGGTCCATTTGATATGACGCTCTATCTCCAAAACTAGGTGCTGATTCTGCAACATCTCGAAATGGTCCATAATACCCTGAAGCAAATTTAGTGGAATAGCTCATAATTGGCAGATTTTCATATCCCGCTCCATCGAGTGCTTTTCGCAAAGCTTCAATAATCCCATCCATCATGCCAGAAGGTGCAATCATGTCCGCTCCAGCTTTTGCATGAACAATCGCTTGTTGTGCTGAAATCTCAAGAGTTGCATCATTATTGACTGTTTCATGTGCCATATCCAAAATACCGCAATGTCCATGGTCTGTGTATTCACAAAAACATAAATCTGTCACAACGAACATATCAGGATGTGCTTTTTTAATTGCACGAACACCAGAAGCAATAATCCCATTTTCGCATAAAGCATCACTCCCGATAGAGTCCTTAACATCAGGGATACCAAAAAGAATAATTGCATAAATCCCCAAAGATTTAAGCTCTTCGCACTCTTTTAAAATTTCGTCTATACTCATTTGAAAAACACCTGGCATGGAACTCACTTCTTTTTTTATACCCTCTCCACTTCTTAAAAAAAGTGGGTAAATAAAATCATTGACACTGACATGTGTTTCTCTTACTAAAGAACGCAAGTGCTTATTTAAACGGGTACGGCGGAATCTTTGAAACATTCTAAAACCTTTTTTTGCTATAATCAAATTTTTAAAAAAAAGATTTTACACTTTTAAAGATTAACCAATGAATATAACAATTTCCGAAGTAGCGAATTTACCCTCAAAGTTTGGTAATTTCAAAGTAAAAGCATTTAAACAAGGGCATAAAGAGCATCTTGTTATTTATACACAAAATCTCCAAGAGATTCCCATAGTAAGAGTCCATTCCGAATGTTTAACGGGAGATGCGCTTGGAAGTTTAAAATGTGATTGTGGTGAACAACTAGAGTATGCTCTTAATTTAGCAACACAAACAGATGGAATGGTCATTTACCTCAGACAAGAGGGGCGAAATATTGGTCTTTTAAATAAAATCAATGCGTATGCACTTCAAGATAAAGGGTTCAATACAGTCGAAGCAAACCATCAATTAGGGTTTGGTGCAGATGAGCGAACTTATGAGATGGTCACTTTTATATTAGAACATTTTGGGATTCAAAAAATTAAACTTTTAACAAATAATCCTGATAAAATCAAATCAATTAAAAATATAGAAGTGGTTGAAAGAATCCCTATTATTATACAATCTAACGAATATAATAAAGGGTATCTCGATACAAAAAAAGAGCAGATGGGGCATCTACTCTAACTTATTTTTCCTCTACGCAAAAAATAAAACAAAACCCAATATCAAAATAATTGCCAAACTTCCATACTCTAAATATTTTTTGAGACGGCTGTTTGTACTCTTTTTTCGTACCGCAACACTGAGTAATGCAGAAAAAAAGATAATTGTACTCATTCCCATGCTCATCACAAGTGCAGACACAAATCCTGCATAATACAAACCTAATGAAATTGCAAATATAAAAATAGTGGTAGTTCCAGGACATGGGATTATCCCTGCTGAAATTATCAGTGCCATATCGGTTGAATTGTTATCCACTTTACATGAGTTACATCCACAAGTCGAAACATGTGGTGTTACACTAAATTTATATACAGGGGTTTTACTCTTTTGCTCTATTGTTTTGTACGCTTTATATTTTTTATATATTAAATAAATGGCAATAACTATAATGATAAGTGCTGAAATTTTTGTCGTATAAAAAACTGTATCGTTCAAAAACTGTGCCAAAAATGTATTTACAAAAAAATAAATAGTAACTGTCAATAAAAAAGCTGAAAAAGTATGCACAAATCCAATAGCTACTGATATAAACAAAGCTTTGGAATAAGACCTTTCATTGGATAAAAAGTAACTCGCTACAAGGGTTTTACCATGTCCTGGACCAAGTGCATGAATTACTCCATAAATATACGCAAAGAAAAGTAAAAACAGATAAGTCATTGGATTCTTTTCATCTTTTATAGATTCAAAAAGTGACTTAATTTTTATGATACTTTCTTTGAGAATATTAGCTTGAAACGATGTTTTTTCCTCTATTTTTTCTACTTGTGTTGTATTTATCTCTTGTTGTATTGGTGTCGTAGGCTCTATCTTTTTCTCAAAAGGTGTTTGGCTAAACAACAATGATGCTGTAAAAAGATACAAATTTTGTTCCGAATAAAGCTCACAATCACTCACATGAAGCTCTGAAACCACAAAAGCAAAATAAGCTTCATCATCTTCAAAACTCAAAGAGAGTGAGGATTTGTCGCTAATATCTAAATTTACAAAAGAATCGTAACTAAAAATTAAAAAATCATCCACCATTTTAAGTTCAAAATTTTTATATTTTGGTTCTATTCTTGTAGTGTTTTCATCTTTTTTGGCATATTCAACTGTTGTCAGCATATTCTTTTTAATAAGATAATCAAGCAGAGATTTTAAGAGTGTTTTGAACTCATTTTTATCTAAAACTCCATTTTTATTTTTATCATATTGAACCGTAATTTCAGAGGAATAAAGGTCAGAAAAGTTCCATTGCATGTGAATATTTTTGAGTGTTTTTTTATCAATATCGACATTGATTTTCAAATCAGCAGTTGGAATCATAAGCTGGCATGCAGCACAACCAAAAAGGAGATTTTGTAATAAGAAAAGTGTGATAAGAATTTTTTTCATCTGTTTTTTGAAAAAATCATAAAAAGCATCAAGGAGAATGCAGATACTAAAATAATGGAAGCACCCGAAGTTAAATCAAAACTATAGGATAACCAAAGCCCAACAGTAGTAAAAAATGAAGCGATAAACCCTGCAATAATCATCATGCTATAAAGTGAAGATGATAAATTTTGAGCAATATAAATAGGAATAGTAAGAAGTGCAATTACCAAAATAAGACCAACAACTTTAATAGCAATAACAACAGTTAAAGCCGATAAAATTAAAATAAGCGTATAAAAGAATTTGACATTAATGCCACTCAGTGAAGCGTATTCACTATCATAAGAAACCGCCAAAATAGAGCGATACCAAAATGTCACAGCAAATAAAACCACAACAAACAAACCACCCATATAATATAAATCATCTCTACTTACTGCCAAAATAGAACCAAATAAATAACTCATTAAATCTACATTATACCCCGGTGTTAAATCAATAAGAATTATCCCTATCGCCATCCCAACAGCCCAAATCAGCCCCACAAAAATATCAACTCTTTCTCTTTGCTTTATCGTTACAATTGCCATAAAAAGTGCTGCAACAATAGCAAATAGTGAAGTTCCCAAAAAAATTGGAATCCCTGTAAATATAGCAATTCCAATCCCACCATAAGCAGCATGTGCAATCCCACCTGCTAAAAAAACAATTCTATTTGCAACAATCAAAGAACCAATAATTCCAGCAATAAAACTCACTAAAATTCCAGCAATGAGTGCATTTTGTATAAATTCATACGAGAGTGCGTCTAACATTTGCATTTTCCTAACATCTGTAAAAGTTCAACTTCACAAATATGAGTCCCTTTAATATTCAACTCTTTTTGCATTGAGCCTAAATCATGAAAGGAGAGTTTTTTATTAATGTGTGCTACTTTTGTTGCATATTCCAAAACAACTGAAAGGTCATGACTTATTACAATAATAGTAACTTTTTTATGTAACTCTTTGAGCAGTTCATAAATCTGTTTTTGTCCATCGGCATCAATGCTAGAAGTTGGTTCATCAAGCAATAAAATTTTTGGATTAGAACATAATGCCCTTGCAATCATCACCCGTTGACGCTGTCCACCAGAGAGTAAACCAATTTTTTTATGTGCAAACTCTTCCATCCCAACTTGTTTGAGAATATACATGGCATGTGTGATTTCCTCTTTTTTATATCCAAAAAGAGAGCGTTTATGCGAGTGATGCCCCATCATGACAACCTCTATTACTTTAATAGGAAAATTGATATTTACATTCGTGTTTTGGGGAACATATCCTATTGAAGAAATACTTTTATTTGAAGAGTAGTTAAAAATTGTTATAGAACCTTTTTGAATAGTGTTTATCCCTAAAATAAGTTTTATAAGGGTACTTTTACCACCACCATTTGGTCCAATAATAACCAAAAAATCTTTCTCATCAACACTAAGGTTGATGTTTTCTAAAACCAAATCTTTATCATAAGTAAAAGAGAGATTTTCTATTTGAATAACAGGTGAACTTCTATTTGTTTGCAATTGCTTTTGCCATATTAATTAAATTTTGTGACCAATTTATATCGAGTGGAGAAATTTTATGAACACTTGCTTGTGCTTCTTTTGCGATAATTTGAGCACTTTTATCCGAAAACTCAGGTTGTGCAAAAATTACTTTTACATGTTCTTCTTTCACCTCTTCTATAATTGTAATCATCTCTTTAGGTGTTGGATTTTTACCCTCCACTTCAACTGCTACTTGCACTAAATCGTAGTCATGAGCAAAATATCCCCAAGATGGATGAAACACCATAAATTTACTTTTTGGAGAAACATCTTTAAGAGCAGATTTTATTTGCATGTCAGTTTCTTGAATCTCTTTAAGAAAATCATCCAAATTTGATTTATAAAACTCTTTGTTTTGTGGGTCTAATTCTAATAACGCTTTATAAATTGCCTCAGCCATAACAGCTACATTTTTAGGTGAAGTCCAAGTATGTGGGTCTAATCCGTTATGGTCGTGATGCTCTTCCTCATGAGATTCATCTTCATGGTGGTGCTGTTCCTGCATATTCATTTTTGAAATATTTGCACTAATATCTACAAATTTTAAATTTTTATTTTGTGATTTAAATCGCTCTAACCATGCATTTTCAAACTCAACACCAATACTCAAATAAAGTACAGCCTTTGAAAGTGCTACCATTTGTGATGCTTTTGGCTCATACGAATGTGGCGAACTTCCTGCCTCTGCCATAACAATAATCTCAAGGTTTTCTTTTGCAATTTTTTGCACAAAAGTTTTCTCAGGTGGGATACTCACAACAACAATAGGCTTTGCAAAAAGCATTGCATTTAAGAACACAAAAATCAAAAGCATAAATTTTGCCATGTGATAACCTTTTTTTAATAAAATTGAAGAATTGTACTTAAGAAAAACTTATATGCAACTTAGTCGCAATGGCAATAATGTATGTTAAAGATTAAAACCGATAGAATTTTGCTATGCAAACAAAAAACATCATTGAAGAAAAAAACTTAAAATTAACATCAGCGAGAAAAGAGCTTTTAGAACTTTTTGGTTTTGAAAAAAAACCTATCTCTTTTGAAGATATCAAACATAAAATAAATATGGATAAAGCAACATTTTATAGAAATGTTTCCAAGTTTGAGAGTGAATCCATCCTCAACAGTTTTGAGTCCAATGACAAAAAAAGATATTACGAAATACAAGATTTTCCCCATGCACATTTTATTTGTAACAATTGCAATAATATAGAATGCCTAGAAAACATGGAACCCATCAAACTTGAGGGATATAAAATTTTTGATATGATTTTTAAGGGTATTTGTAAGAGTTGTAACAAGTGAAAATTTAACAACAACATTAAATTATCTTCATTCATAGCACTATTTTGCCTATTCCATGAATTCGTATGTTACAATTCTGCTCAACTTTAAATTTACAAAATATGAATATTTTTAATGCGATAAGAAATACCATTAAAGCCTTTTAATATTTTGACAATAGTCAAGAGTCAAAAAGTGGTTCACTTAAAATATAATATTTGTATGGAGCAAGGAAAAAAATGGCAAAGAAAAAAGCAAAAACATTTCCCTCAAAAGAATTACTCTCTCTTTATAACAATGGAAATTACCAAAAGGTTATCTCAAAAACAAAACAGTTTGATGTTGAGGGAATAACTCAAAATGATTTGAATCATATCATCTGTGGTTCCTATCAGAAATTATCCTATGAAAACTTTCAAAACGGTGATATACAAAGAGCGATTAGAGATGTTGATTCCCTTTTACTAATTAACGATAAGGAAGAATACCGTCTTCTTAAACTAAAATATTTATTGTATATAGAATATTTTACAGAAGCAATTCAATACGCTATACCATTACTTACAAGTAAGATTGATGCAATTAAAAAAGAGACAGCATTTGTTTATCTTTTAGCAAAAATTTATAATAAAGAGTATGATTTAGAAGCTGAATATCTTAAGATACTTCCAGTTTCAAGAAAAAATTATGTGTTGGGATTTTTAGAGTTTTATAAAGATAATATTAAAAAAGCAATAGAATATTTAGATAAAGCTAATCCACGATTAAAACAAGAAAAATTAGCACTCAATACATTAAAATCTATCATTTTAAATGAAGAGATTTCTGTAGAGATAGATACCAAGCCATTGTACAATTTTCTGGCATGGGGAAATGAAAAGAATCTTCAAAGTACAAAAAATAGTAGAATTATTAAAACTGAAATAGTCAAACAGTTTAATGAAAAAAGTAAAAATAAAGGGATAGAAAATCTTTTGGCATTAAAACATTCTACAACTCCAGAAATTATTCTTGAAGCAGTAGAAGATAAAGTCAAACAAATAAAACTCATTTACAATAACATAATGATTCTCATTGAAAAAAGAAAAAATGTCGATGAAGCTTTATCTCAGTTTCTAAAATATCAAGACAAACTTGTTACATTAGTTGAATCTGTGAATCTTCTTTATACGCTCTTCCATCAGGAGAACGATTATAGAGTTGAACAAAAATTATTGCCTTTTTTTAAAAAATATTTAGAACTTCACCAGAACAAATTATTAGATTTTCAACTTGAGTATCTTTTTTATTTTATCTTGCACACTATTTCAGTTCCTGACAATATGAAAGTCAATATTGCGTATGTGGAATTAGCAAAGAGTTATAAGATGGAGCATATTATATTTATAACGCAACATATACTTTCTATGCACTTACTTGATGTTGATAAACATAAAGAATATTTTGAAAAAATTTTAGGTAGCTCTTCTAAATTTATTGGTTCTATTGTAAAAAATTCATTTGATATTTTAAATAGGACGGATACTATAATACTCGCTCAAGAAACAAGGTTTATAGAGGACTACAAGAATAAACTTTATGTGATTATAAAAGCATTTGCTCAGATAAAGAACCCACATAAAAAAAATAAAAAGCTTATACTTGATGTATCTCAAATCCTAGCAAATTTACTTCAAACCTTTAAAATGTCACCACAAAACCAAGTAATTTATGCTGAGTTAGTGAACATCATTGAACATTATATAGAGTATTATAAAATTACACCAGCTGAATTAGCCATAGACATTAAAGCTCTCTTTGTTGCTTTTAGCACCAAGAAAGATATAAAAAATTTAAAAAATCATAATCATTATAATGATTATAAAAGAATGTTTTTTAGTATGTTTGATCAAGAAGAAAGTAAATATGATTTTGATGAAAGTGACTATGATTTTATCATCTATAAAAAGAATTTTATTAAGCATTTAGAATCAGGGAAAAATCCTATAGAAGCTTTAATTGGATTTGCTCTTATGGGTAAGAATTTTTATAAAAATTTTCTAAATATATTTAGACTTTTAACGCTTATGCATGAAAAGAAAACATTAACTTTTAATTTTTTACATGAGCTATTTTTATCTATGGATATAAATATCAATAGAGATAAAGAGATATTTACAAAAATTATAGAAGAGTATGCAAAAATTGATTTAGATACAACTGTTTTTGTAGCACAATATATATTAACTCTCATCAAAGGGATTAATACAGTATGGGCGATGAATCTAATATATGTTTATTTAGAACTTTTTTCAAAGTACCCATTAAACAAAGATGAAGAATTTCAAAAAAATTTGGAACTTTTTTATGCAATATACTCAAAAGGTAAATTTACTTCGATGAGAATAAAATATAATAATATCAAAAAAATGTTTGGTGAAATTGCACCTAAACAAAAAAAATAGGAGTTCTAAAATGTTTAAAAAAACACCCTACCAGATACTTGGATTAGAAGGTGATTTCACACAAAAAGATATAAAATTAGCATATCGAAAAGCTATAAAAGAGAATCCACCTGAAAAAAATCAAGAACAGTTTACGAAAATATCAGATGCTTATGATAGTTTAACTAATGAGGAATATTTTTTAAATTCCTTGAGAGGAAATCATTTTATTTTTGAAGTTTCTTTGGATTTAGATACAAAAAAAGAAAAAATAAATAATAGTAAATATCTCAAAGAGATGTTTGAAGTTCCATTTGAAATAATAAAAGAGGATAAATAGTGACAAAAGAGCAACTAAAAGAGTTTATCTGCGACAAAATAGATACTATGGATATGCAAGATATTGTAGAATTATCAGATTTTTTAAGTAATCCAAGTGATGATGAAAAAATGCTAGATGAGTTAGTCGCTATTAAAGGAGAGTTTAAAAAGCTGACCATGGTTGTCCAATCGTTAGAAAAAAAGCAAGAACTTAACATGAGTGAAATTGAACCATATATCACCATGTATAGGTTTTTGGAACATTCAAAAGATATTTTACATGCTATGCCAAAACTTTCATTTTTTAATATTTTAAGAGTAAGTGAAAGTTATGGAAGCTTTAAAAGTGGGTTTGTATCAATAGATATCATGTTTGAACAAATTACAAAAAAAATATCTTTAATTCATACTGCTTCTATTGGAAAAAAATTTAATCCTGAGTACCATGAAGTGGTTGAAACGGTTGATGATAAAAATATAGAGGACGAAATTATTGTTGAAGTTATACAACAAGGTTTTATATATAAAGACGAATTAGTAAATTATGCAAAGGTAAAGGTAAACAAATGGAAGTAATAGGGATAGATTTAGGAACAACAAATTGTGTAGCTACAGTATATGATGAGCAAAAATTAAAACATATCACATTTGATGGAGATTTTTTATTACCATCTGTTGTAAATATAGGTGAAAATGGTGTTATTGTTGGTATCAAAGCTAAAAATATGGCAATGATAGCAGTAGAAGATACTGCAATATCTATCAAACGAGCTATGGGTACAGACAAAAAAATCACACTCCATGGCAAAGAATATACACCTGCTGAAGTTTCATCTTTTATTATAAAAAAGATATTACAAACAACAGAACAAGAAATGGGGCAAAAATATACAAAATGTGTTGTGACTGTTCCCGCTTATTTTAATGAAAGACAAAGAGAAGATACCGCAGAAGCTGTAAGACTTGCAGGTTTAGAGGTTCTTAGAATTTTAAATGAACCAACGGCTGCTGCTATCAGTTATGGTGCAAATAAAGATGAAGATTTAATTTATGCAGTATATGATTTAGGTGGTGGTACTTTTGATATTTCTATTATTGAAAACTCACAAGGACTTATTGAAGTTTTATCAACTATGGGTGATAACTTTTTGGGTGGAGATGATTTTGATAAAAAATTATCAAATTTAATTTTAGAAAAAAGTGGTTTAAACATACAATTAACCAAACAACTTGAAGTGAAGTTACTTCAAATCGCACAAGACACAAAAGTGAAATTAACAGATTCTGAGCAAGTACACATAGATGAAAAGTTTTTTGCTAAAGTAGATAATAAAGCGCTACATTTAGAAGTAGAGATTACAAAAGCAGAGTTTGAAGCACTTATAGAAGACGATATTAATAAAACAATAGATTTACTTTTAGAAGCTATTGAAGATTCTTCTTACACTCTAAATGAAATTGATTCTATCATACTAACTGGTGGTTCATCAAGAATTCCACTTATTTCACGCCTTATACTTGAGAGAACTGATAAACTCCCTATTCTCATAGAAGACCCAGATAAATCAGTATCCATAGGTGCTATTTTACAAGCTGCCATGATTGAAGGACTTGATACAGATTCTATTCTAGTAGATATTACACCCTATTCACTTGGAACTGATGTTTTGGATGAAGATGGAGAACTTGTACTTTCAAGAATTATCTTAAAAAATACTCCTGTTCCTACAAGTAAAACATCCAGATTTTATGCAGCATCTCGATATCAAGAAAAATTTAGTATTAGTGTATATCAAGGGGAAATAGAGGAAGATTTGGAGCAAAATGTAAAAATAGGTACTGTCATTCTTGAAGTAAATGAACCCGTAGAAACTGGTACTATAGATATCACATTCAGTCTCTCAAGTGATGGTATTTTAGATGTACAAGGTATTGAAATACACACAAATGAAAGAATTCAAGGAAAGTTTAAAACAAAACTCTCAAGAACAACAAATCATTCAAGTGTTAGCAATATGAGTATTTTAAGTGAACATGAAAAATCACTTATGTATAAAATAGATGAAATCCTTGCTAAAGATACTATTTTGGATGTAGATAAAGAAGATTTACGAGAATTAAAGAAAAAATATATCTCTGCAAACTCCAGCGATAAACCTCAAATAGAAGAGGAAATAATAGATTCTATATTCTTTTTAGCACAGTAGTTTAGCGTGGAATTTGGATATCAATGCCCAATATGTAGGGCAAAAAATGTCATTACGAAAGACAACTTTCTATGTAGAAGATGTGAAAGTAGTCTTGAACTTGTGTATAAAGTAAAAAAAGAAAAAATATTTTCTGCTATTAAAAAAATTATAAAATCATAATTATTTAATAACTGAAGTTCGACAAACAAATCTTCTATTTTTCATAAAAGCTGACAGGCTACTTTAACTCTTCAAAAGTAGCTTGCCCTTTTATCCATTCTCCATACTTTCTCCATACTTTTTTCATAAAATTCTTCACACAAAAAAAAAGGAGTGAGTCATGTTTCTTACAAAATATAATCCGTTACGAGAATTAAGTGAGTTCGAGAAAAAAGTGGTGGGTGGTTTGCCATCACTCAGATTTCCGTCTTTTAGTAGTGAATTTCCGTCTCTTAATTTTGAAGGTGATTTATTAGGATTTGCACCAGTTGTAAATACGAGAGAGGGTGAATTTGCATACCATGTAGAAGCAGACTTGCCTGGTGTAGAAAAAGAAGATATAAAAGTAGATGTTAAAGATAATATCTTAACAATCTCTGGAGAGCGAAAGCACAAAAAAGAAGTTAAAAGAGATGATTACTATAAACTTGAAAGTAGTTATGGTAAATTTGAGAGAAGCTTTACTCTTCCAAAAGGTGTTGACGCTGAAAATATTCAAGCTTCATCTGAAAAAGGTGTACTTGAAGTAACTATTCCAAAATTAAAAACTGAAGTTGAAAAAACTAAAAAAATTGAAGTAAAATAATTTCAATTAAAAAATGAGGGAGTAAAGTATGAAAGAAAATCATCTAAAAATTATCCTGTTACTACTTATAGCAGTGATAATTATTCAAGCATATTATCTATATGATGTAAATCGTTCAAAAAATCTTGAAGGTGTTTTTCTTGTTAGAACGCCATTGGTATTTAGTACGATAGGTTCTATGAATGATTTTTTTAATGAAAATAAAAATCCATTTATAGAGATGGAGCGTTTGCAACATAGAATGGAAAATAATTTCAAAAATATAGAGAATTACTTTCAAGCTATTCCCTCATTTAATAAGTTTACTTCAGAGTTTTATCGTATTCCACGATTTGACATGAAAGAGCAAAAAGGAAAATACATCATCACGATGGAAATTCCTGGCTCTCTTGCTGATGCTATCGAAAGCAAAATAGAAAATGGTAAACTGTCAATAAATGCTAAAATTTTACAAGAAAAAGATGATAATACTACAAGTTATTATCGCCATGAGCGTCATGCTAGCAGTTACAGACATGAAGTCGATTTACCAACTGATGCAGATGCTAACTCTCTCCAAAAAGAGTATAAAGATGGTCTGTTAATCATCAGCATAAATAAGAAAATTCCCTAGAAAATTGGTAAAAATATTACCGATACAACTCTTATTTCTTCAGTTTGTGAACTACCCCTCCGTAAACAGAGTGGGCTTACGAAACAAGTGCTAAAGTGGTGTATAAATTGTAAATACCCTTTTATTTTTCCCCATGAAAGCTAAGAAGAAAAACTTTTAATTTCTCCCTCGTGAAGAACTGCGAGGATGTTTTGCACGCACTTGTTGTCCACCACCATTACCGCCTCTTGGCTTGTTTCTTGCACCTCTATTGCCACCCATGTTAATTGGTTCTGCTTTTATGGTTGGGTCTGGTTTAAACGCTTTAAGTGCCACTTTTTGAATATCTTTTTTTATCAGTTTTTCTATACTTTGTAAAAATTCAAGCTCATCTACACAAACAAGAGAAACTGCCTCACCACCATAACCCGCACGACCTGTTCGCCCAATGCGGTGTACATAATCTTCAGGAACATTAGGAAGTTCAAAATTGACCACATGAGGAAGTTGGTCGATATCTATACCACGAGCAGCTATATCTGTTGCAACTAAAACACTTACTTTTCCATCTTTAAAATCAGCCAATGCTTTTGTTCTTGCATTTTGACTTTTATTTCCATGAATAGCAGCTGAGCTAATCCCCTCTTTTTCTAGTTGTTCTGAGAGTCTGTTTGCACCATGTTTTGTTCTTGTAAATACGAGTATTTGTTTCCAATTACCCTCTTTTATAAGATGAAGCAGTAACTCTTTTTTTCGCTCTTTATCCACTTGATATACAACCTGCTCTACCGTTTCACTTGCAATATTTCTACGAGCTACTTCTATGAGTGTAGGCGAATTTAATAAACGCTCAGAGAGTTGTTTTATCTCCTCTGAATAAGTTGCTGAAAAGAGTAAATTTTGTCGTTGCTTTGGTAAAATAGCCAATATTTTTTTGATATCATTAATAAATCCCATATCAAGCATTCTATCCGCTTCATCTAAAATCAAAAATTCAACTTTTGATAAATCAACTACTTTTTGGTTTATAAGGTCAAGTAGTCTTCCAGGTGTTGCTATAACAATATCTACACCTTTTTGAAATTGTGCAATTTGAGGGTTTATTTTGACACCGCCAAAAATAATAGCAGATTTAAAAGGAAGATGTTTTCCATAGACTGCAACACTCTCCCCAACTTGAGCAGCTAACTCTCTTGTAGGTGTTAAAATAAGTGCACGAATATGGTGACTTTTTTGTTTTTCAGGTTTAGCACGGCTGAGAAGTTCTAATAATGGTAATGTAAATCCTGCTGTTTTTCCTGTGCCTGTTTGAGCACCTGCTAAAATATCTTTTCTTTGTAAAATAACAGGAATAGCCTGTCTTTGTATTGGCGTTGGCTCTGTATAACCTTGTTCTTGAATAGCTTTTAATAAAGGTGCTGACAAACCTAGTGTGTTAAATGACATAAAATTCCTATTGTAAATATACCTTCATCATAGCATAATTTATGAAAATCCGCATGACAAAATTATACTAGAAGATTTTTTACAGATTAAAAAATTCAATTTTACTCATCTCAATTAAATGCCTATATTTTATGCACATATTAATAGCTAATTTTATATTTGCAGTGATATAATGAGTTTCTTAGAGAATAACTAAAATACAATGGCGAGGTGCTATATGCTAGAGAAATCAACAGATATTCACGATAAATTTTGGGAAATTTTTTCAAACCAAAATAGACAAAAAATCGATGAATTTAAAAGCTACATGGATAAGTTTGCTGTAAATTTTAATCTTTATAAAGATGGAAATTTTATAGAGCAATCTTTACCATTTGATGTAATACCTAGAATCATTTCAAAGCAAGAATTTGAAAAAATTGAAAAGGGATTGATACAAAGAGTAACCGCCTTGAATCTTTTTTTAGAAGATTTATATACAGAGGCAAAAATTGTAAAAGATGGTGTAATTCCACAAGAGTTTATAGATAGTGCAAGTGGTTATTTAAAAGAGTTTGTGGGCTTTTCTCCATCTAAAAAAGTACGCGCACATATTAATGGAATTGATTTAGTAAAAGATTCTAAAACGAATGAATGGGTTATTTTAGAGGATAATTTAAGAGTTCCAAGTGGTGCGAGTTATCCACTTTCTATTCGAGATACATACCGAAAAATTTATCCAGATTTTTTTGAAAACTTCAAAATTGAACCAATTAAAAACTATCCACAAATGATTGCAGAAGCTATGAATTATGTAAATACTGGTGGTATCAATGTAGTTCTTACTCCAGGGAGATTTAATTCTGCATATTATGAGCATAGCTATTTAGCTCAAAAATCTGGAGCACATTTAGTAAGAGCGCATGAGCTTATTGTGATAGATAAAAAAGTGTATTTTAAAAATTATAATGGTAAAAACATATTAGTTGGTGCAATTTATAGGCGATTAGATGATGAATTTATAGACCCAAATTTTTTCAATCCTGATAGTCTTATTGGTGTTCCAGGTCTTATTGATGCCTATTTAAATGGGAATGTTGCACTTATGAATGCAGTTGGAAATGGTGTTGCTGATGATAAAGGGATTTATTATTTTGTTCCTAAAATGATTCAATATTATTTGAATGAAGAGCCTATCTTACAAAATGCTCCAACTTATCTCCCATATTTTGAAAAAGATATGGAATATATTATGAGCAATATGGAAAAACTAGTTATCAAAGATGTTGCAGAAGCTGGTGGTTATGGTGTTTTATTTGGACATTCCATGAGTGCTTTACAAATCGAAGATTTAAAAATGATGATAAAAGCAAGTCCAAGAAGATTTATTGCTCAAGAATTGATAGAATTTTATGATGAACAATGTTATATCAATAAAGAGTTAGTAAATAGAAAAGCTGATTTTAGAGCATATGTCGTTGTTGGTGAAGAGGTTAAAGTCTGGAATTGTGGCTTAACAAGATATGCACTTGATGAGGGAAATTACCTTGTAAACTCTTCACAAGGTGGTGGTTTTAAAGATACTTGGGTAATGGAGTTATAAGATGAAACAAATATTAACAACAAATGTAGCTACAAGTATGTATTGGCTGGGAAGATATCTTGAGCGTATTGAGTCAACACTGTATGAAATCAATAAGGCTTATGACAAAATTATTGATGTTGATAAAGATGCGGGTGTAAAATTATATAAAAAATTTTATGTTGATTTAGAATATACAAATGCAAATGATTTTTTGGATAAAGCTATTAAAGGGGAACATAGTGGAAACTTGATTCATCTTCTTAAAAGTGCTAGAGAAAATGCCATTATTAGTCGAGAATATATTGAACAAGCAGCTTTTGGTGAAATTATTGAACTCAATGAAATCGCTCAAAGAGTATCAAGAGGGAGTGAAAAAGTAGACTACAACGATATTGATTCTATACTCTCTTTAATTAGTGAGATTTGGGGTGCACAAACGAGAAGAGGGCATAGAAAAGCGAGTGATTACTTTTTAAAATTAGGAAAACTTATTGAAGAAGTTGATTTTCGTTTACGCTTTGGACGAGATGCAAAGACAACTGAAATTATTCTTGATGAAATTCGTACAATTTTCAAACTCCTCAATCCTGAACTTGAGATAAAAATAAGCGAGAATGAGAATATTATGGAATGCCTCTATAAAGAGATGGATAAACTGATAATAGTATAAAAAGTAAGTAGGTTTTCCTACTGACTTTTTGTCTGCGTCTGGAGCAAGGGTGGCTGGATGTAATTTTCTACTTCACTTCTAGATTGTATAGTTTGAGTTTCCTCTTTTCTTACATCTACCATGACAAAAAGATTACTGTTTCCACTACTAAAAACGACTCCTTTTAAGGGGGAAATATCATTATAATCTCTCCCTGAACCTAAAAGTATATGTTGCTCTCTAGGGATAATATTATTTGTTGGGTCAAAATCTATCCAACCAGCATTTGGAATGTACACGCTAAACCAAGCATGAGAAGCATCTGTGCCGAAAAGTTTTGTTTGCCCATCAAGTGGCAGGGTTTCTATATATCCACTCATATATTTTGCAGGTAAACCTATTGTTCGAAGAGCTGAAATTGCAAACTGTGCGAAATCTTGACATACCCCTTTTTTAGCTTCAAAAATATCTTCAACTGCAGTTGTAATATCACTAAAACCTGATAAAAACTGAAAATCATTAAAAATGCGTTGCATAAACTCTTGAGTTGCTTCAAAGAGGTCTCTATTTTCTGCAAATGATTCAAGTACATATTGCTTAATTTTTGCTGAACCATACGGAATAAGGTCCGATTCAAAAAGGTATTGTTTTGCCGCTAAATCATCACTATTAAATCGGGATAATCTTTTTAATGCACTTGCATAAGTGATGCTATTTGCTTTGATTCTATTGATATTTGCATCAATAATTTCTGGCAAAATTTCTACTCTTGACTTGCCTACAACCGAAAATAGTTGATGTGGTTCTCTAATTAGCATGTGAGTATTTGTATTTCCAAACATATCAATGTATTCATGGGATTCATAAGGAAGTGGAGAAACTTCTAGCGTAAAATTTAATAATTTTTGGGATAAAGTAGATTTTGGTTTTAATCTTGTTAAATTGTGACTAAAAGTTACAGGACTTTGATACTCAAATGCAGTTTTATGGTAAACATCATATATCATAATTACTCATCATAATGGGAAAAATAGGTGTTTGAAAATTCATTTGAACACTCCAAAAATAGGTCTGATAATTGAGATAGAATATTGTCAAGTTCTAAGTATACGCTATCCTCCTCTTTAATATCTAACAAGGTTTTTAAATCCATAGACTCTAATAATAATTGTGCTTGTATCACAGACTTTTCATAAGATGTCAACTCTTTTTTTATTTTTGGTAATAATTTAAATTCTTTTAGAAGATTATCTGCTATATATGCAATAGATTTTGGAAACTGGTTGTTAAGAATTAAAAACTCTAAAACTGTGTCTAAAGCTAAAGAGGTTCGATAATGGGCTCTATAAGCATTAAAACTCTCAAGTGAGTTGAGCATCCCTTCTAAAACATCATGTCCAATAGATTTGTCCAATTTTATACAAAGCATAGATTTTGCTTTTGAAATAAATAAAAGTGCATCTTCAATCTGAAGCCCTATTTCATACAAAATAAAACCTTGTTCTCTAAAAATACTCTCATAAACAAGTTGTTTATATGCCATCAAGTAGATAAGAAATTTATCTAGTTCACTTGCTACAACAATCGTTGAATCCAATTTTCTACTTGTAAATTCATACCACTCTTTTTGCACTTTTTCAAAAAGTTTCCATGATTCAAGTGTCATAAAATCTTTGAGATTAAGATTTGCATTGGAGAGCATAGCAAGAGTCAAAGACAAAGAGCCTGACCTATCAATATCTTTTATAACTGAGGTAATCTCAACCATAGGAAAAACATCAAGATTTTTTTGATTTGTTCTGTCCATAAATCCTGGATAAGTCATCGTCATGTGAGTAAGTGCATTTTGAATAATGCGTTGAGATTCTCTGGATGTTACCACTTCATATCTATAAAAGTTTGTTATTTTTTTAATAACATGTAAGATAAGTCGTGTTGTTGCAATTGCACGGGAGAGATACCTACCAAGCCAAAATAAATTTTCAGCTTTGAGTGTTGATACTTTATCAATGGATGTTTCAGCATATGGTGTATATTTAAGTGTATGAGTCGGGTTGATATTTGAAGAATCATCTCCAAGTATCCACAAATCTTTACTAATGCCACCATTGGAAGAAACAAGAAGATTATCTTTACCTGAAGACATACGAACAAGTCCACCGTTCATAACAGTATATTCCCCATTTTTGCGTAAACTAAATGTCCTAATTACAGCATTTCTGGGTTCAATTTTATTATTTTCATAATAAGGTACAGTAGAAAAACTCACCTCTTCTTGTGCAACATATTGATGTGGATGTGATTTGAGTAAAGTTATCAAATTTTCTTTTTCTAGGGGAGATAATTTTTTGCCAAAATAGATATCTATATGTTCTGTTCTATCAATTTTTTTGACAATAAGTGTATTAAGATTTGCTATAACGAAATCAAGTTCTTTTTTTTGACCACACCACCAAGTTGCGATTTGTGGCAAAATCAAATCCTCTTTAAGAAAATATTGGGCTATTTTATTCATAAAAGGATTCAGACCAATATTTTCCATGATAGCACTCCCAATGGGATTTACCATGTTGAGGTTATTTTCTCGCATCGCTTCAGTAAGACCAGCAACTCCCAATCTTGAATCATTTTTAAGCTCAAGTGGGTCACAAAATCTATCATCAACTCTACGCAAAATTGTATTTATTTTTTTAAGTCCACTTAAACTTTTCAGCCAAAGAGAGCCATTTTTTGTAAGTAAATCTTGCCCTTGAACCATATTTATCTCTAAAAATGAGCTTAAATAGGCATGTTCAAAATAAGTTTGATTATAAGGTCCAGGTGTTAAAAGTGCTGCGGTTGACATATCTCCGCCACAAAGTTGTTTTAACATCTCTTTGTAATCTTCTACAAAAGAGGAGAGTCTTTTAATAGAAATATCTGGATATAAATCATTTGCAATCACATTCATGGTAAGTCTATTTTCAATTGTGTAAGCAAGACCTGAGGGTGCTTGTGTTTTATCACTAATCACCCACATTTTTCCATCAGGTCCTCTTGCAATATCTACAGCGTAGAGATGAAGATTGAAATCTTCTTTGTATCCAAAATTAAACACTTCAGTAGCAAACCCTTTATGTCCAAAAATCACTTCAGCAGGGAGAATATTTTCTTTAATAAGTTTTTGTTCAGAATATAAATCTCTAAATATAAGATTTAAAAGTTTTGCTCGTTGTTGTAAACCTTTTGTGATATTTGCCCATTCATCTTCTGCAATCACAAAAGGGATAGGGTCTAAACCCCATCTTCTGCGTGTAGCTTTATCGTTGTCTTTATAAATGTTATAAGTAACACCATTATCTTCTAAATGCCAATTTATCTCCTCTTGTTTCTCTTCTAAGAGTTCCAAACCTGCATTTTCTATATGATTGACAATTTTTTTCCAACACTCTCTGACATTATCACCATCATCATACACTTCATCAAAGGACGATTCAGAAACATAACTATCAAAAATTTGCATCTATTGCTTTGCCCACTTTCTTCTTAAATCTAGCGTATTTGGATATTCTAAACTTGCTGTTACTTCTTGGAAAAGAAATACTTTCTCTTCTGGTTTACTTTTGAATAAAACCGCTCTTTTTGCATCTGCCACTTCAATTAAACTTTGTTGTACTAAAGATGTGTTGACATATTCCACTTCACCTTGAGTATGGTTTAACGCCCAAAATCTATTGACTCGTCTTGATTCTGCTTCACCAGCATTCACAGGGAAAACATCATAAGTTCGCCCGCCTGGATGGGAAACATAATAAGTCATCCCTCCAATTGAGCGTTGGTTCCATTTATCAACCACATCAAAAACAAGTGGAGTATCTACGCCAATTGTTGGATGTAATGCTGACCATGGTTGCCATGCTTTATATTTAACACCCGCTACAAATTCCCCTTCAATCCCTGTTGGGCTTAATGGAATCATGACAGCATTACATGTTAAAAGATATCTCTCAGGAACAAAGTTATTCACTTTGATTTGCACTCTCTCTAACGAAGAATCAACATATCTTGCAGTTCCTTGAGAACCACTCTCTTCACCCAAAACATGCCATGGTTCAATCGCAGCACGGAGTTCCAAATGGATATTTTCAATTGTTGCCATCCCATAAAGTGGAAATCTAAACTCAAAAAATGGGTCAAACCAATCGAGTTTGAAATTATAGCCCTCATTATTTAAAAATTCAACAACATCATTAATATCTTGTCTTACATGATGCTCTAACAAAAATTTATCATGGAGTTGTGTTCCCCATCTTACAAGTTTATGTTTATACGGTTTTCTCCAAAAAAGTGATGTCAGTGTTCTAATCAAAAGATTTTGCATCAACGCCATTTTAGGATGCGGAGGCATATCAAAACCACGAAGTTCCAAAATACCAAGTCTACCAGAACTTGAATCTGGTGAATAAAGTTTATCTATACAAAACTCTGAACGGTGTGTATTTCCCGTAATATCTGTGAGCATGTGACGGAAAAGTCTATCTGTAATCCAAAATGGCACATCTTCATTGAGTGGAATTTGAGCAAATGCAATCTCAAGTTCGTAAAGATTTTCTAATCTTCCCTCATCCACACGAGGCGCTTGAGAAGTTGGACCAATAAACGCACCTGAAAAAAGATACGATAAGCCAGGATGGTGTTGCCAAAATGTAATTAAACTTCTTAACAACTCTGGTCTTCTTAAAAGTGGACTATCTGAAGGTTTCATCGCACCAATTGTGACATGGTTTCCGCCACCTGTTCCTGTGTGTTTGCCATCGAGCATAAACTTTTCTGTTCCAAGTCTTGATTCTTTTGCGTTTTTATAAAGTGTAAAAAGATTGTCTCTTAACTCTTCCCATGAAGAAGTTGGCTGGATATTTACTTCTATCACCCCTGGGTCTGGTGTTACTTTTATAGTTTCAAGTCTTAAATCATGTGCGGGTTCATACCCTTCTAAAACTACTTTGATATCAAGTTTTCTAGCAACCGCTTCAATTGAAGCAATAAGCTCTAAAAACGCTTCTGTATGATTAAGTGGTGGCAAGAAAATATAAAGTTTTCCATTACGAATTTCAATATTCAAACCTGTTCTAATAAACATATCATTGGCATTTTTAATAACACGAGAATCTGCTTTATCTGCCCTTTTTCTTGCTTTTTTGATAAACTTTTTAAGCTCTGGAGCTTCGGCAAAAAGGTCAGGTTCAAAGTGTAAAGGTAACTCATTTTCAGGATTTTCTATTAACGAATCCATAGGAAGTCGAAGCCCAAGTGGAGAATCCCCCGGAATTAAGAAAAGATTTCCTCGTCTAAATTCCCAAAATGAGGTCATCCAATTATCTTCTGCGTAATTAAGTGGTAAAACAAATCCAATAGGTTTACTAAGTCCTTGACTTAAAATTCTTGCAATTGTTTGTCGCTCTATAGAACTATCCAAATCATGTTTTAATGGGTCAATATCTATCGGGAGTTGAGCCTCTTTCATAATGTAATGCAAAGGGTCTTCATAAGCCGTTATAATTGTTTCATCACTTACTTTTAAAGTCAGAGCTAATTGGCTTAGGAACTTTTTCGCATCTTCATTTGTATAAGTGTATGTTTCATTCATGTCGGCAAAAAGTGTTGGGTCTTTCCAAATCGATTTTTTGTCTTTACGCCAAATAATAGATGTTTGCCATCTTGGTATTGGCTCACCTGGATACCATTTACCCTGCGCATAATGGAGCATGCCACCTTTACCAAAAGAGCTTAAAAGTTTTCTAGAAAGCTTATCTGCCAAAGCTCTTTTTTCTGGTCCATCTGCTGCTGTATTCCATTGTTCCGATTCCATGTCATCAATAGAAACAAAAGTTGGTTCTCCACCCATAGAAAGACGCACATCATTTGCAATTAACTCTTCATCTACTTTGTAACCCAACGCATCAATAGCCTCCCATTGGTCATCACGGTACGGCTTTGTAACACGAGGAGATTCAAAAATTCTCGTTACTGTATTTGAAAATTCAAACTCTGTTTCACATTTATCACTTAAACCTTCAATAGCATGAGCACTCTCAAAATGAGCAGTACATGCAAGAGGAATATGCCCTTCACCTGCAAAAAGTCCACTTGTAGAATCAAGCCCAACCCAACCAGCACCTGGAAGATAGACCTCTGTCCATGCATGTAAATCTGTAAAATCTTCTTCAGGACCACTTGGACCATCAAGTGATTTTTCATCTGATTTGAGTTGTACAAGATAGCCTGAGACAAATCTTGCTGCTAGACCTAAAGTCCTTAAAACTTGCACAAATAACCATGCATAATCTCTACAACTTCCAAGCTTTTTATCAAGTGTATATTCGCATTTTTGAACACCTGCCTCAAGACGAACCGTGTAGTTGAGGTATTTGTAAATTTCCATGTTTAAATAAACAAGAAAATCATTAATTTTTCGCTCTTTTAAATCAAGTGAAGCGATAAATTTTTTGAGTTTTTTTCCACTTTCTGTGATTTCAAAATAGGGAAGCAACTCTGCTTTGAGTGCAGGTTGATATGCAAAAGGGTAATTTTCAGCATATTGCTCAACGAAAAAATCAAAAGGGTTAATAGAGATTAAATCGGCAATAACCTCTACATCAATTCCAAACTCTTTGACTTTTTCAGGAAATACAATTCTTGCGAGATAATTTCCATAAGCATCTTGTTGCCAATTAATGAAATGATTTTTTGGAGTTATTTTCATAGAATATGCATCAATCGGAGTCCTAGAATGTGGAGCAGGACGCAGTCTAATAGTATGAGGTGAAAGAGAGATATATTTATCATACTTATAATGTGTTTTATGTGAGAGTACAACTTTTAATGACATGACTTTCCTTTATTTTTTTGCATGTAAATTACAGTTTATTAGAGAAACTACCAATAAACACTGCTTGTTTTGTAAAAATTTCGCTTTTATTATAGCATTTAAAATCCGCTTTGGAATTGTGAGATGCTTAATTTTTGATACATTTTTTTTGAAACTTCACCATTTATGGATATAAAGTCACCCATACACCAACATCCATAGTGGAATCTGCATTCCCCACAAAAGAACCAGCAATGGGAGGTACAGCATCTGCAACTCTTGAAACTGCAACAGCGATATGGTCACCTCCAGCAATATCTCCAATCGTTGGGTCAAAGCCTTTCCAACCACCACCAGGTAAATACACTTCAGCCCATGCATGTGTAGAACCTATTTGTGCGGACATAAGTGGTGCATAGAGGTATCCACTTACAAAGCGTGAAGCAAATCCTAGACATTTTACAGCTTCCATAAAAAGCAAAGCAAAATCACGGCATGAACCCGATTTTAATAAAAGTGTTTGCTCCACCGTTTGCACTCCAGGTTCTTCTCTTGATTTATAAGCAAGTGTTGTATAAATATAGGCACTGATTCTTTGAAGTAAAGTATAAGTTTGAATCTGTTCACCAATTTTGTATACATTATAAATCCAATTATTTAAAATTGTTCTTGTGCTTTGCATTGGCAATATCCTATAAGGTGCAAGCAAAAGTTCATCCTGAGGAAGATATTTAAATGGATATTCGATAGCGTAATTAGAAACAATAAAATTTAAAGGGGATTCATTATATTGTTGAATAATAACTTCACTTTGAATTAAAAGTTGCTGTGTTGGCTTCGTAAATTTAGCTATTGCAACTGAATTATTTTCAACATCTCTATGCCAAAATATTTCAGCCTTTGGTGTAGTATTTAATGCAAATGATTCAATTCTAAGTTCATAGTCTTCTCGTGGACGCAAAAGTAAGAAGTGTTCACCTAATGTAACAAGTGAGGAGTAATTGTAATATGTACGATGAATAATTTTATAGCGTTTCATGTGTCTATTCCTTCTAAGTTCTTAATAACTCTTTATATCTAAAAGCTACTAAGAATAAACTGTCAACGACATTTTCAGCATCTATATTTAAAAGAAGGTGCAATAATAAAGCAAAATAAGAGAAGAATATAAAAGAGAGATAGTTTAGGTATCTATTTAAAATGCTATGAAAAAATTTAAATTTATAGCTATATAAAAGGATAATGGAGTAAAAAATATATTTTTGATTTTAATAAGAAGATTTTCATAGTTTAAAGTATTTGATGGTGCGGATGGGGAGACTCGAACTCCCACACCTTACGGCACCAGATCCTAAGTCTTTTAATCTTCAATTTTCATATATTCTTAAATTGATACGAATTCTTTTAAAGTGCTTCATATAAAGGGTTTTGAAGCTCTTTTGCATGAACCATCATTTGCAAATAACAACTTAACTTTTCATTCTTTTTCTTATTTTGTAGTAAAAACTGTAGTAAAAAATCTTTTCTTTTGTTAAAATTAGCTATTACAAAAAGAGGGTGAAACTTGGGAAGTAAAAACCGTATACTTTTAGCAATTTTAACAAATTTAATTTTACATAAACTCAGAAATACTTTTCATTCAAAAGAACTGTACATTACAAAAGCTAAATTCAAAAAAATAGAAATCAAACATATAGATGTATCTTATTATCTCTATGATAATAATTTTCAAATCATAATAAATAATACAATAGGTATCTGCTCTTATAAAAAAGAAACATCAATGATAAATTTTATATCCATGGTGGATGATAATATTTATTTATATTCTATATCTGTAAATAACTTTTTTATATATCTTGGCACATTTTTTAAATCAGATAAAAGAAAAATTCTCAAACAATGTAATCACGAAATAGATTTTTTAAATAATGAAGAAGAAAAGAAATTTGAAGATTTTATATAAAACAAAAGGAGGGAGGACAACACCCCTCATTTATCCTGCACTGGTAATGCCCCATACTAGAGTGCAAGGCTCGTGGATGCCCTTATTTCCACCTCTTTTGTTTCTTAGCAAAGATTATAGCACAAAAATGAGAATATTTAAAGAGTTGATTTTCCTCTCAAAGAAGAGAGTAAGCCAAAAGATAATTGTAAATGAACTATATCTTAATTTATATAAGGGGCGAAAATGGCACTAAAACCAGCTGGTGGCAAATATGAAGGTGTATGGATAAACGAACTTAAAAATGGTGACACTTCTTTTTACCCACATTCATCACATGAAATTTTAAAGCCCTATTTTTTGGGCTTTTCTGGGGTTTATCTACACTACATAACTTCATAAAAAGCCCTATTTTATGGACTTTCAAGGAAGCACATGATGAATGTGGGTTTTTATATTAACTATAGAGACGAATCAGGTAAGCCAGTTAAAGTGTTGGTAGGTAAAAAAACAGCTTCTAGTGATTTTACTGCGAGGGATGCTTATTCAAAACTTATAGAAGTCAAATACAAGTTACAGCATAATGAAGACCCAACTATAAGAGGTAGCCGTGTCACTAAAATAAAATTTGATACACTTTGGCAAGAGTTTTATAAATATGCACTCGCAAATAAAAAGTCTCATCAAATGGATAAATCTTCCTTTCATCACACAATTTCTAAAATCAAAATCATTTATTTTATAACTAAAAATAACTCATAAAAAGCAATTTCTTAACTCCATAAGCGAACGAAATTTACTCATGAGAGTCACTTGCAAATTAGCAAATATAACCACAATTTATGTAGAATTGAATTTTAAAAAGCCTTTTCAAACCCTATAAACAGTATAATTCTCTATCAAGAACAAAATAAAATTCACAAAATAGAAAAGGCTTTTTATGGAAAACATTG
>CAMCYC010000016.1 GCA_945883795.1 Sulfurimonas crateris
GCTACGGAGTAACGCTGGGAGGGTTGATAGAGATAGCCCTGTTGATGGTCGCACAAACCATCAAAGCCAAAAAACAATTCGATACATTACAGCGAGATAAAATTATCTTGATGGAAGAGTCTCGTTTTCTTTCTATAGATCAGGTTGTCTCAAACATTGTTCATCAATGGAAGCAGCCATTGACACAGCTTGGCACATCAGTGACACTCATGGAAACATTTATCAATCATAATGAAAACGATGCAATCAAACAGATAAAAAGTGAACTCCCAAAAGTAAATTTTTCTATTGACCTGATGAAAAACACCCTCGAAGAATTTTCATCAGGTAACAATAAAAGCATAGAAAAAGCACCCTTTTTTCCCCTTGAAAATGTTCAAAGCATACTCAATATTTTACATACTAAAATAATTTTGTTTAATGTAACCGTTGGGCTCAATATCGATAAAGAGCTCCAAATAGTCAGCTATGAACATATTTTTTCAAACATTATGATGAATTTCATTGATAATTCATTAGATCAATTTCATAACCAAAAAACCAATCTCATAGAGATTGACATCAAAGAGAATTGGCAAAGCTACATCATCCGATACACCGACAATGCAGGTGGTATCACACTCTCCCCCATCGAGCAAGTGTTTGAATACCGTGTCACTACCAAAGAGGATACAAAGACACATGGAAGAGGACTTGCCATGGTGAAGATGCTGGTTGAAGACCGACTCAATGGAACCATCGGTGTAAAAAACACAAATGATGGTGTGGAGTTTTTAATAGTGCTCAAAAAAGAGATTTAAAAACTTTTATTTAACTCAAGTCCTACGATTCTAGGCGCACCGAAGTGGTAATAATTATGGCTCGGTGTATAGATCATGAAATCCACATGCCGCGTATCGAGGAGATTGTTTGCGTAGAGTTTGATATGCAAATCTTTTTTTTGGTAACCCATACTTAGGTTTGTGAGTGCGTAACCGCTCTCTTTGGCACTGTTTTGCACATTATAAAAACGCTCCCCTATATATCTGACGCTAGGATTTATGTAATAGTTGTTGGATAGCTTGTATTTTAGGAATTAAAATTAAATAAATAGGAAAACTATACTCCTATAAAATTGGTTAAAATATCATTTTTCAATATGATAATAAGGATGAAATGCGATGAGAATAAAAAGAGAAAAATCAGCGGAAGTACAAGAAGTGAAAATGGAAGAAAAGCTAGAGATACCTTTGCTAGTTTGAAGAAAACATGTAAGAAACTTGTCTTTTCGTTTAATAAATATTTACACGATAGAATATCGGGCGAAAACAAAATTATGAATTTGGGAGAAGGTGTTAGACTTGCTTATGCTTCTGCTGGGTGAAAAATGAGAAGTTACCTATCTCTGATTTAATGGATATTTCGGAGTTAACAAAGTAATGATTGGAGCTAAAAAAAATGGATCGCTTGAATAGCAACACTCACTTGATGCCTTTACCTTGGAAATTGCTCGATTTTACGCTGATTTTTGATAAGGAGTTTTTTATGATTTATATTACTTTAAGTATAGAGAAGATTTTTTTGAAACGCTTTGTTTTTATGGGATGGTTTTTTTGGCATAGTTAGAATTGCTGGGTAAAAAGTCTAAAGTGCATAAAATAATTTTGATATGTTATAATTAATCCCCCAATTTTTTACAAAGGTTTTTTTTATGCCCAAACATACTACCATCACCCTTCAAATTATTCGACTCATGACAATTGTTGTAATTGTGACGATTGCTTTTGTTTCTATTATTAGTTACACCGCACGCAGTTACATCACAGAAAAAGAACTCGAAGAAGAAAAAGAACTCATATTTCTTAAAATTAATGATGAGCTTAAATTAAAAAAAGATGTTGGTATTCTTTCTGTGGTTGAACTTGTTCATAATCATGAACTTCAAATTGCTCTTAAAAACAATGACCGCAAAGGTGTTTATAAGATTATTAGTTCGCTTGCACAAGCTTTTAAGACAAATACGAATTACAAAGGAATGAAGATTCATGTTACTACACCTGATTTACACTCTTTTGCTCGAAGTTGGAATCCTGAAAAATTTGGCGATGACCTCTCAATGCTTCAAAATTATGTAGCTGTTGCACAAAGTAAAAAAGCACAAGCCTCATGGGCTGTGCAACACAGTGGTTTTGTACTTGCTGCAATTGCACCTATTATAACACCAGATGGGGAATTTTTAGGGCTTATTAATCTTTCACAAGGTGTTGGGAGTGTTTCAAGAGAGTTTGAAAATGAGGGTGTAAATTATATTCAACTTATTGATTCTTCTATTGCTCAGAGGCATCCTGTTCTCTCAAAAATGGAAAAGGTAGGTGATTTTGTTGTTTCTAATGATGAATGGTTTTCAAGTGGTGTTAAAAAATTTGCACATCAGTTAAATTTTAACGCTCTATTTGAAAAAGGTTATCTTTTAGACGCTACTTTTTTTACAGTGAGTGTTCCTGTTCTTGATGTTAATAATCAACGGGTAGGATACCATATTTTAGGGATACAAAAATCTAAAGTAGAAGACCAAATTAATCAAGCTTTAGCCATTAACACTTATTATATTTGGCTTATTGTTGCTATTTTCTTTTGGATAGCAATTTTTATTTTTATAGGATTAAAACGCTTGGTTGTGACTCCTTTACGCTCACTTGAAAAAAATCTTGCTATAACTGCACAAACAAAAGACCTTAGTACGCCTTTGATTGTTGATACAACAAATGAAGTGGCTCGTATTTGTGATGCTCTTAATAACCTTTTGTTTTCTTTTTCTAGTTCTCTTAAAGAGGTGCAACAATCAAGTTATGAAAATGTTGCTCTTTCTCAACAGCTTTCAAATACTTCTAAATTGATTGAAGAAAATGTTCTTAAAGAGTCTTCATTGCTAAAAGATGTTTCTTCTAAAGGGGCAACAATGCAAACGCAACTTGAAGAATCTTTGGCTATGATGGAAGAAACTCAACAGCAAATTGCACATACTCATGAAACACTTTCATCTTCACAATCAAAACTCTCTTTTTTAGTTGGTAATATTGAACAAACTGCTCAAAAAGAGATTGAGTTATCTCAGCGACTTATACAACTTAGTGGACAAACTAATGATGTACGAAATGTTTTAGGTGTTATTGATGACATAGCAAACCAAACGAATCTTTTGGCGCTCAATGCAGCTATAGAAGCAGCTCGTGCAGGTGAGCATGGACGAGGCTTTGCCGTGGTTGCTGATGAAGTGCGAAAACTTGCTGAACGAACACAAAAAAGTTTAGGTGAAATCAATGTAACTATCAATGTTATTGTTCAAGCCATTTCTAATAGTGCTGATGACATGGAGCAAAATGCTCAATCCATGGAGAATTTAGTAGAAGATTCTAAAGAGGTTCAAGGCGCAATTGATATGCTTTCTCAAATGATGCAAGGTACAAAAAATACAAATCAGTCTTTGTCTCACATGTCGCATTCAAATACAAAGCAGACTCAAATTATTTTAGAATCTATTACAAGTATTGCCTCACTCTCAAGCCAAAATGCACGCAGTGTAGAAGAAATATCGCAATCTGCTAATTTTTTATACGAAAAAAGTGAATCGCTCGAAACAACAATTGAGAGTTTTAAAATTTAATAAATTTTAATAAAATAGTAAAAGAGTGCCTGACACCCATTTACCGCCCTTTATTTTTTCATAGAAGAGGAAAATAAATGTAAAATATGGATAAAATATTCCGCTGGAGGGATTAAGCCAGAGATTTTAAAAAATATTTTTCAGCCATATTTTAGTACAAAAAATGAAGAAATGGGGACAGGTTTGGGACTTTACCTCAATGGGGAAAAGTTTACTATTGCGATTCCAAAATTTATAGGGAGGTAACAAAGATTATGATTAACGCTAAAAAGGTGCAATATTTTTCTCAATATTTACATATTTTATATGTAGAAGATGATGAAACTGTTAGAGTAAATATGCAAATGTTGTTTGATATATTTTTTGAACATATTGATTGTGCAGTAGATGGTTTAGATGGGCTTGAGATGTATAATAATCATAAATATGACATTGTTATAACAGATATTAATATGCCAAGAATGAATGGTGTGGAGATGGTTGAAAAAATACGGGAGATTGATCCTGAGCAAAAAATTATAGCAATTTCAGCAAATGATGATTCAGCAACACTTATAAACTTAATACAAAAAGGGGTCAGTGGATTTTTACTCAAACCAGTAGAACAGCAAATCATTTTAAATGCTTTGTATCCTATTTGTCGTGATGCTCATGCACAGCGTGAAAATATTTCTCTCTATGAAGAACTTAATGAAGAACGCTTAAAACTCCAACGAAAAGTCAAAGAGCTAGAGATGTCTCATCACGCTTCGAGTGTAAAACATCAACAACTCGGTGAAATCCTGTCCAAAGATACAAACAATATTCCAAGTAAGTTTCTTGAAGATTATTTTACACAAGATAAAGATGAAGGGGGTGAAAATGTTGTATTTATGAAAGAGGATGCGGATGAACTGATAGAAATTTTTGCAGATATTCCAGCGTTGATGACGAATTATGTGGAGAGTAGTGACATGGAAAGACTTTACGAGGTTATTCACTCTTTTAAAAAAGTTGCCTCTATTTTATTACGATATACACCATTTTTGGATACTTTAGCAGAAAGTTACACAGATTTGGCACTCGTCATCGAAACCAAATTAGATGCATGTAAATTTTCTTCAGAATCAATGCTACTTCTTCTAGATGCTGTAAGCGTGGACATGGAGCGGTATGTACAATATTTTAGCCACCATAGCATGGCGATGAAAAATATTCATCATGTGCATCAACCTACAAGTTTGAGTATTAAGCAAATTATTGCTTTGCTTGACCCACTTGAGGCAGAAATTGGTGAGATTGAGTTTTTTTAAAAATCTTTGACATAAATAATATTTACCCCTTGCCCTGTTTCTTGTACATCAACATCAATGCGTAATGATTTACTCAAACTGTATTGAAGTATGACGCTTGAGGCAGTGTCGTTTTTGTAGATTATACGGATATTTTTATTAAAACGGGTACCTATTTCGTAGCCTAAAGTTCCCTCTTTATTACTCACAATATTGAGCGTATCAACTTTTATTCCAGCGGTCTTATTAAATACTTCTTTTAAACCAGTTCCTAAAACTAATGAGCTTAGAGATGCCTTCGTTGCACCCTCTGAGCTTTCAAATAAAGTGGTTGCGGGTTCTCCAAAAAGTATGTAGGACATAATATCATTTTGACTCATGGTAGGTTTTGAGGAAAAAATAATTACAGGGGAGCTAAGGCTGTTTGTAATAAAAATTTCAATATCAATATAGTCGAGTGTGTAATAATGAAGGTTCATATTGAGTTGTGGATTGATAGGGTTTTCGCCAGTAAAATAGATTTCACTTTTGTCAAATACAAACTCTTTATCTCCACCTACTACATCTCCATCGTTGATAGTGACCATCCCTAAAAGCTTCAGTGGCGTATTAAACTCTTGATAGATTACAATATCTGGTATCAAATTAATATGAATATCTTTGGTTTTATAAGCAATTGGCACGAGTGATTTGATACTGAGATTAATAAAACGGTTTGCACTATAATCTGCTTTAATATTTTGAATAATAATAATATCTTTGTCGCTCACAACATAATCTTGCGTAGGTTCATAGCTTATAGTACCACCGAGTAACGAAATTTCTCCCTCAATTTTTTGTTTGCTAGAACTATCTATTTGAACTGTTATATCCGCTTTTACTGTAATATTTGCATCTTTACTTTCATAATGAAACCCATCACTTTTTAGATTTATATTTACCTCATTTTTTGAAGTATCAATCTTCCCACTTGCTAAGAGGTTATCATAAATCCAAAGCTGTTGTATTTGTAGATTGCCATCAGAATCTAAAAAAAGTGTAGAGGGTTTATTGGCAAATAATCTTTGCTCCATGGAATGTGCAGAATAGTTATTGATAATAAATTTTTGATTTTTGTATTCAGTATTTAGCTTAATATCTTCTACCAAATAGATGGTGTCAGAATCAGGCATGAGCGTATACCAAGGGAGATGGATATTGCTTTTTATATCAAAATACTCATCAAAAGTAAGAGTGGAATGAATCTCTAACTCCCCATCATGACTAACACTATTCTCTTTTGAATCTACATGAAGCTCAGATAAAAACTCTTTAATAGAGGGAATTTTTGTAAAAAGTTCTAAAGAGATTTGCTTATCTTGCGTTTGTTTTGAGGAGAGAGTAAATTGACTTGAAGCGATATTTCCTTTTCCTTGTATGATATCCCCTTTTTTAGAGAGTGTTGCATGGAAGAGATTTGCATTCATAGTAAGTTTTTGACCTTGAATATTTTTTTTGTATTTGAGATTAATAGGTGAAAATAAATCTATTGGATAGTTCTTATATAACGCCTCTTTTGGAGTGAATTGTGCTTGAGAAAGTATATCCGTTTCAGAGAGTTTGAAATTTATATCTGTTTTAAAATAATCATCATTAGCTTTGAGCGTTCCTTTGAGTGAGAATGGGGATATTTGCATCAAGGCTTCTGTTTTAAAAGAGAGTTTATCTTTTTTGAGTTTCTCTGGAACTGCTTCAAAAGAGGATAAAGCAAAGTTCTTTTTTTCCCCATTTATCAGAAAATGTTCATAATCTTTTGAAGTGATATAAAAATTGAGTGCATCGGTTTGGAGGTTGATTTTTATATTTTTTTCATCCCCTTTGATGAATGTTTGGATATTTTTAAATGGAAGTTTGAGTGTTTTATCTTTGATTGTAACATTGAGTAATGAGATTTTTCCATCAATTTTTTGTTTCCCTAAGGAATCTATAGTAAGATTCAAATCTGTTTTGATTGTGACATTTGTATCATCAAATGGATAAGAAAAACTATCACTTTTTACATTGAGATACACCTCTTTTTTTGTAGTATCAATAACTCCCGTTGTAAGTAAATCTTCAAAAAGCCAAAACTCTTTTATTGTGATATTTTCATCTATGAGAAGAGTTGCTGGTTTATTTGAAAATAACTTTTGTTGCATGTAGGTTGCATTATAGTTATTAATTGTGAGTTTTTTATCACAATAGTTGGTGGAGACAAAAATATTTTCTATCCCAACGGGTTTTTTATCTTCTGTTTTGAGTGTGTATCGTGGCATGGAAATATCATTTTGAATACAAAAAGTTTTGCCAAAATCAAGTGTGGAAACTATTTTGACACTATCGTTATAGATAATTTTGGACTTATCGGCTGTAAGCTCAGATAATAGTTTTTGCAGTGATTCTGTTTTGGTTTGGATATTTATATGGGGATTTTCATCTATTTTTCCAGCTAAAGAAAATTCACTTGAACCCAAATTTCCAACTCCGCTTAAAAACTTTTCTTTTTTACTAAGTGTTGCTTGTAAAAGATTAGCATCTATCTTGATTTTATCTTCTTGAGCCATTTGTTCGTATTGAATTTTTATAGGCGAAAAGAGTGTTATAGGTAAATCTTTGTAAATTTCATTTTCTAGTTTTGGATAAATAACTGCCTTGTAAAGATTTTTATCAATCAATAATTTTATCTCTGCTCTAAGATGCGTATCTTCAGCCAAAAGAAGAAATGATTTATAGTCATGTGAACTGATATTACAATCAATTAAACCTGCTTGAAGTTGTGCTTTTAGAGTGTTTTCATCTCCTAAAACGGCTATATTGATATTTTTAAACGGAAGTGCAAAGGGGTCTTTTTCTATAGAAGCATTGATATCCGAAGTATATTTCAGCTCATTATCCAAAAGAAAATTTTGATTGATAAGAGTTGCAAAATTTTGATAAAGAACTTTATATTTTGCATTTGCATGGAGTGAATAGTCGCTAAAAATATAGGCAACGCTAAGATTGCCATCTTGTATCTTTACATCTTTATTTTCTTTGAGTGTTAGGTTATTTAGTTTTGTATTTAAAACTATTTTGTCAGAATTAAGCTCAATATTTATAGCTAATTTGTTTGGGATATTTTTCAAAAAGTCAAGATATTCTTGCTTTATAGAACTGCTTATTTGAGCCGAAGATTCCCCTTGAAACTCATTGGATAGGACATGACCGCTAATGAGTGCATTTGCATAAGAAGTTTGAAGATTCAGTTCTAACTTTCGTATATCAATACTGTCATGATAGAAAAGGTCTTGTGTTTTTAAATCAAATTTAATTGTTTCATCTTCAGCCATGATAACTGTATTTTTGAGTTCAATATCTGCGATGATAAAGGGAAAAATAGTTATTTGTGTTGTTGTATTGTCCTCTGAAGTGGGAAGTTTATTTGTGGCTACAAATAAGCCATCTATCTCTATTTTTGTAATTTTTGGAGTTGGTCGAAGGAGAGATAAAAGGTTGTAATGTACTTGTAATTTTTTAATTTTAACAGTATCTGCATAATTTATATCATGAAGAATAATCCCTTGAAAAAAAGTGCCTTCAACTTTTGTGTAGGAAACTTTATATTCTTTCAAATATTTCTTTGCCAAAGGTGCAAGGAGATAACTTTGGGATAAAAAAAGGGTGACACCAAGAGTGATAAGTACCATGGCAAAAGTAAAATGATGAAAAATAATATAGGTTTTTTTTATCAAAATGATTCTCCAATATGAAAATGAAAGGCATGTTGCAGAGTTGGATTTGCGATATCAAAGCCAAAATCTATAGCAAGCGGTCCAATGGGTGTGAGATAACGAAGCCCCACGCCAGCACTATAATATCCATCTATAAAATCAGGAATAGATTGCTGTCCTATAAAAGTGTTGTCATTAAAAACAACCCCTTTAATATCCCCATAAATGGGAAATCGTTCCTCAATTTTTGTCTCCATGATAGAATCGAATCCAATAGGATTTGAACTGCTATCCAATGGACCTAGTTTACGATAAGAGTAAGCCCGATTGCTATCCATACCACCCGCATAAAAACGGTACGAAGCAGGAATATCCCCTTGATAAAGATGCAAAGAGCCAAAACTAATTTTGGTTGCTAAAATAGTTGAAGAGAGTGGCAAAATGTAACCGCCAGAGAGTTTAAATTTATAATAAGTGGCATCTGAAATATTACTCATCAAAGAACCCATTGCTTCAGAACCAATAAAATACCCTTGGCTTGGGTCTAAAAGTTTATCTCTTGTATCGTAACTCAACTCAAGTTTTGGAGAGATAACAAAAAGTGAACCATTATGAAATAATATTTGGTCTTCACTTGCATAAGTGGTGACATTATCAAAAAAGAGGCTTTCTTTGAGTGCAGTTGGGTTGAATCGTTGTTTGAGATATACACTTCCAAAAATTCTATTTTCTTTAAAACCATCAAAAATCTCATTATCCAAACCGACATCGCTACCAAAAGTTTCTCTATTGACAAGTGGCATGTCATAGCTTATATCAACGGTTTGTTTTATTTGTGTGACTCTGGTGTTGAGTGCTAAGGTTTTAAGATTTCCAAAGAGGTTTCTATGTTTTACCCCAAACGAAGCCATAGCACCTTCATTACTACTGATACCCAAACCAACTTGGGTACGGATTGGTTTTTCATTTTGAGTGATAGTAACTGTTGTTTTAATTGTATGATTTTTATCCGCTTTGGTATCTATTAACGCTTTAGAAATTCCATCATGGCTATATAAGTTTTGGTAACTTTTTGTGATAGTTTCAAGAGAATAGGGGTCGCCCTCATTGATATATATAAGCGATTGGATAATTGCTGTATCAATATTTGGGGAGTCATTAAATGTGATTTCTGAAAAATGACAAATTTCATTTGGAGTAACTCTATAAATAAGATAAGCAGAATTAGTATCTGTATCAATCCAAGCTTTTGCATCCAAAAGCGAATTACAATAATGGTTATTTGCATATAAAAGGTTGATATCTTTTTTGGTTTGGATAAATTTTTCTGCATCAAAAATATCATTCTTTTTAAAAGGAATTTTAAATTTTAGTTCCAAATTTGCAATAGTTGTAATCTCTGCAATACGAATAGGGGTATTTTCATTGATGGTAATTGTAATGCTCTTTTTATCTTGAGTATAAGTTATGTTTGCATGATAAAAACCTTTAGTTTTATAATAATTCAAAAGAGTTTGTGAAAGAATCGGGAGTGTTTTTGGATTGATTGTAGGTTTGTCTTTGTAGAATTCATAAAGATAAGGCTCATATAAATTCAAAACTTTATACAACTCTCTCGAAGAGAGTTCTTGGTTGCCCTTAAAAAAAAGTGGAACAGTTGAAGCATATAAAAATACTGTAAAAAGTAGCAAAAAAATGATTTTCATGTTTGATTTTTATCCAATTTAAATTTTTTAATACTAAGAAAGTATAATTCTACAATAAAAAAAGGGCGATATTATGATAGAAAGATTTTATCTAAAAGATTTTTTGAGTTTTAAAGAAGTTGAGCTAAACATGGCATGTGGTCTTGTTGTGTTTACTGGACCTAGTGGAAGTGGAAAATCTATTTTAATGAATTCAATACTTGCCTCTCTTGGTGCTAGTAGTTGCGAAGCCTCCCTTTGTGAATCGAGTGTTACATGGCAACTTGATAGTGAAAATAGTGGGATAGAAAATGATGAAATTAATATTTTTAAACATATCAAAAAAGAGAAATCAAGATATTTTATAAACAATCAAAGTGTTTCCAAAAAATCTATGGGATTGCTTAATAGTAAATATTTACGCCATTTGAGTTTAAAAGATTTTAGTGATTTTGAAAATGAAAATTTAATCTCCATTTTAGATGATAGGATTGAACATAAATCAGCCAATATAAGTGCGTTAAAAGTTGAATATAAAGATACATTTTTAAGTTTTAAGAAGCTGAAATCAGAATTGGCAAAAATAGAAGAAGAGGAAAAAAAGATAGTTGAACTCAAAGAATTTGCCTCTTTTGAGATAAAAAAGATAGAAGATATTTCTCCAAGAATTGGAGAAGACGAAGAGCTTTTAGAGATAAAACGGGAACTTTCCAAAAAAGAAAAGGTGCTTGAATCTATCTCTCAAGCCTATACGATTTTTGATAATGAATACAAAATTTCATTAACTTTGGATTTACTTGATACACAGAGTGCTTTTTTTGATGATGCGATGAATGAACTCAGAACAGTTTTGGATAATGCTCAAGAAAAATTTAGCGCACTTGATGATATTGATGTAGAGGAAATTTTAAACCGTATTGAAGAACTTAGCGGTCTAAAACGACGCTATGGAAGTATAGAAGAAGCGTTAAATTATAAAGAGCAAAAAAAAAGAGAGTTGGCTGAATATGAAAATATTGAGTTTGTCAAAAATGATTTGGAAAAAAAATATGGTGTGCTTGAGAAAAAAATAAAAAATTTAGCCCAGAAATTGACTGATTTGCGTCTTGATGAAGTGAGTTTTTTTAACAAAGATTTGAACAAATATTTAAAAGAGTTGTATCTCAGAGAAGCCACGGTCACTCTAAAAGAGAGTGAATATAACAGTTATGGAAAAGATGAAATTTCTCTAAAACTTAATAATACAGAACTCCAAAAAGTAAGTACAGGGGAGTTTAATAGACTTCGCCTTTCCATTTTAGCACTGAAATCTGAATACATGAATCAAAATGGTGGTGTGCTGATGCTAGATGAGATTGACGCAAATTTAAGCGGTGAAGAGTCTATGAGTGTTGCAAAAGTTTTGAGACAATTATCAAAACATTTTCAGATTTTTGTTATCTCCCATCAACCACAACTGACTTCAATGGGCGACCAACATTTTTTGGTCTATAAAGAGCAAAACAGTTCCCATGTAAAAGAATTAAACTTTGAAAATAGAGTTGATGAAATAGCCCGAATTATTAGCGGTGAGAGTATTTCTAAAGAGGCTAAAAAATTTGCAAAAGAGTTGTTAGAAGCGAGTGCAGGTGTTTTATAATCTCTAAAGAAAAAAATTGCTAAATCATAGCCATTAAGAGCTATGATTTAGCAGTATTACGCTTCAATTTCTTGAACTCTTTTTCTATAAAACTCTGTTTTATATTCAGCAAATTTATCCTCTAATATTGCTACTCGAACTTCTCTCATAAGATTTAAATAATAGTGCAAATTATGAAGTGTCGCAAGTCTAAAATAGGTTATTTCTCTTGCTCGAAAAAGATGGTTTAAATACGCTCTTGAGTAAGTTTTACATGTGATACATTGACACTCTGGGTCTATTGGAAGTGGGTCTTCTTTGAACTTTGCACCTTTAATGTTGATTCTTCCAAAAGAGGTAAAAAGTGTCCCATTTCTTGCATTTCTTGTTGGCATGACACAATCAAACATGTCAATTCCCCGTTCTATATTTTCGATAAGGTCTTCAGGTGTTCCCACCCCCATGAGATAGCGAGGTTTATCTTTTGGCATATATTGCACTGTATGTTCTACGGTGTTATACATCTCTTCATTAAGTTCTCCTACACTGAGTCCTCCAATAGCAAAACCATCATAATCAAGCGCACACAGTTCTGTCGCACTTTTGGTTCTAAACGCTTTATCTGTTCCGCCTTGAATAATTGCAAAAATATTTTGCTCTAAGCCTATTCCTTTTTTTTGATTTTCTCTAAAGTATTCAATAGATTCATTTGCCCACTCGGTTGTTCGCTCAATACTTAAAGCAATTCGCTCTTGTGTAGCGGGAAGTGCTACTAAATCATCCAAAATCATCATAATGTCAGAGCCTAGATTATGTTGTATATCTATCACTTTTTTGGGTGTAAAGAAGTGTTTTGAGCCGTCTATGTGGGAGCGAAATTCTATACCGTTTTTTGAGGCTTTAGAAATATCACTTAAGCTAAATGCTTGAAAACCACCGCTATCTGTTAAAAAGCTTTTTGGATATTTTGTAAAGCCATGGAGTTTACCCAATTTTGCAACTGTGGTATCTCCAGGGCGTAAATACATATGATAAGTATTTGCTAAAATTATATCTGCTCCAAGTATATCAAGTAAATCTGCAACATCTAAACTTTTAACACTTCCAACCGTACCAACAGGCATAAATACAGGAGTTTTAATTGTAGAATGGGCAGTTTTTATTGTACATGCACGGGCATTTTTGGATGTGGCTTCGAGGGTAAATTGCATATTTTTGTGCTTCCTATCATTTATAAATTGTGTCGCATTATAACATTCTAAGTCCATTTAGTGTAAAATTCCAAAATTATTTTAAAAAAAAAGGTGTGTTTATGGCAACTATCGGAATGAGCGATATTAAGAAAAATGTTCGTTTAATTATAGGGGAAGTACCATATAAAGTGGTAGAGTTTCAACATGTAAAACCAGGTAAAGGTGCAGCTTTTGTGCGTATGAAAGTAAAAAGCTTTTTAAACAATAAAGTGGTTGATAAAACTGTACACGCAGGTGATAAATTTGAAGTTCCAGAAATCACTTATATAACAATGCAATATCTTTATGATGATGGTGAGATGTATCAGTTTATGAATAATGATACTTATGAGCAAATTGCTCTTTCTTATGAGCAATGTGATGATGCTTCAAAATGGTTCAAAGATGGGATACAAGTAGATATTATTTTTTATAGAGGTAAGGCTATCTCTGTAAGCGCTCCTGAAATTATGGAATTATTGATTACAGAAACACCACCAAACTTCAAAGGTGATACTTCAAGTGGCAGTAGAAAACCAGCAACACTTGAAACAGGTGCAGTTGTTCAAGTGCCTTATCATGTTTTAGAGGGTGATACTATTAAAGTAAATACTGTTGATTGTGAGTATTTAGAAAAAGTTAAGTAATTTTTGAACAAACATAATCCGTACTTCTCTTCTATAATCTTGGATTACAGGAGGGGTCAAGGATTATTTGTTATATCGCTTTTTATTCTTCTATTTGAACTTGATTTCTACCATTTTCTTTTGCTTTATAGAGTGCTTTATCTGCTCTTTGTATTGTAGTATCAATATTTTCACCAACTCTGTAAAGCGTTGCACCAAAGCTACATGTAAGTTTTCCAATATCACTAAAAGTGTTGTATTGCACTCTTTGTCGCAAGTGTTCTAAGGCTCGTAAAAGAGATTGTATAGATTCGCTTTCTATTAAAACAATAAACTCTTCTCCACCCCATCGGATAAAAAAGTCTTTTTTTCGTATGGATGAAGTAGCCAATTTTGTTAACTCTTTTAAAATAGTATCTCCCACAATATGACCATAATTGTCATTTACTTTTTTGAAAAAATCTATATCCAAAATTGCCAAGCCTAAATGGTTTGCATCTGAAATTTTAGTGACTATATGAGAAAAGTTGTTATCTAAAAACTCTCTGTTGAGCGCACCAGTGAGTTTATCATGCGTTACTTTGTTTTTTAGGTCAATTTTTTCTATCATTGTTGAGCTAATATCTGTGAGTGACACAATAAAGTCATCTCCCTCAAATTTACTAATAGCAACACTAAATGCATGTGGCATATTGTGTAAATCGTGCATAGCAACTACTCTGCAATCATCTTCAAGAGGTTCCAAGGCTTCTATCCAGTTTATACCTTTTGGAATTTTACTCACGCTAAAATAGTTATGCATCTCTATAAATTTATCACTAATATCTGCATAAAACTTTGTAAATTCTTCGATTTTACTAATTCCAAAAAAATGGCACATAGAGTAGTTTGCCATTTTTAATTGTTTTCCATCAGATATAATAATCATATTTTTTTGGTGGTCAAAAAGTTTTTGTAGCTTTTTTTGGCTTTTTTTAATTTCTATTTGTTGCTCTTCTTTGGCTTTTTTGTCTGTAATATCTTGTCTAATTGCCATATATCCAATTTTTTTATCATCATCATCCAAAAGAGGAAATATTGTTGCATTTACCCAATAAAGAGAGCCATCTTTTTTTACATTTTTCACTTCTCCATTCCATATTTCATTATTCTTAATTGTATCCCAGAGTAAATCATAGGTGCTGTCTTCTATATCTACATGGCGTAAAATATTGTGGCTTTTTCCAATAAATTCCTCTCTTGAATAACCTGTTAATTTACAAAATGCTTTTGAAACATCAGTAATAATTCCATTCAAATCTGTTGAAGAAGAGATAATATTTGTATCCATAATATCCACATACCGTGCTATCTTCTTTTCATATATTTTTTTCTGGCTAATATCTTCTGCTATTCCCATATAGCCGATAATTTCTTTTGTACTATTTCGCAAGGCACTTACAGAGAGATTTACAACTATTTTATTATTTTTTTTAGTTATAAAGTCCCATTCATGCATATTACTCATCTCATATCTGCTTTTGATGACAAAAACATCAAATCCTACTTCAATATCTATTCCAAGCTCTTTTGAAAACTGTTTTGCTCTTTGTTGCACTTGAATGATATCGTCAAAAAGAAAAGGTGTTTTTTTACCTAGTAACTCTTCTGAAGCGTACCCTAACATCTCCTCTGCAGCCTTATTAAAGAGTGTAATTGTTCCATTTAAATCTGTGACAATAATCGCATGAGAGGAGTATTGCAAAACAGATTGCAAAAAGTTTTTATTCTCTGAGAGTTCTACGCTTAATTTATATCGCTGAAGGTGGTTATGAACTCTAGCCAAAAGTTCTTCTCTGGAAAAAGGCTTGGATATATAATCTACAGCTCCCTCTTGAAACCCTTTAACCATACTTTGAGAGTCACTTTTAGCGGTTAAAAATATAAAAGGTATAGTAGAAGTTTCGTGATTTTGCTTGAGCTTTTGTGCAACCTCATAACCATTCATCTCAGGCATGACAATATCGAGTAAAATTAAGTCAATATTCTCATCTGAGTTTACTATCTCTAAGGCGGTAAAACCATCTATTGCAACTAATAGATTATACTCTTCATGGAGTATCTCTAATAAGATAGAGATATTTGTACTCTCATCATCTACGATTAAAATAGTTTGCTTATCCATCTGCTAATTCCAATAACTTATAAATTTCACTAAATATCTTATTTGCTTCTTTATATTTATAACCAAATAGAAAAGAACTTAATTCTTCTCTTCTCTTTTTACTTATATAAGGCGTTAATATCCCTTGCAACAAGACAACCCTTTCTTGAGATATCGCTTTAAAGTGTTTTACATCTTCTGATATTTCATACGAGTATTTTATCACTTCTTCTTTTGTATACTCTTTAAGCACAATATCCTCTTCTTCATTTAAATTCATGAGAAGATTTTTGCGTGTCTCTTTGAGCAGTATAACCAATATTGAAGTAAGTTTTGTTTTAATTTGGATATCTTGTGAGTCATGTATCTCTTTTGAAAGTTTATATATCTCTGTGAGTGAAATATTTCCACTGACACCTTTGAGTGAGTGAATGGCTTTGTCAAAAGCATCTGTTTGTATTTTTGATATATCAAAAATATTTTCTACACTTTCATACTGTTTGCAAAAATTCATAAGGAGTTGTTTGATTATTTTTGGTTTATCTCCGATTCTATGGTGTAACTCTTCTAAATCTACTCCATAAAATTCTATTTTTTTTAATTGAGTTGATGGGAGTTCTTTTTGGAAAATCTCTTGATGAGATTTTTTTGGTTTTATAAATTCAAGCAGAGTGCGAATCAGCTCATTTTGATTTATAGGTTTTGCTAAATGTGCAGACATTTTAGCTTCGCTTGTTTTTATAACATCTTCTTGCATGACAGCAGCACTCAAAGCAATTATAGTGGTATATTTGTCTATTTTTTTGATATGTTTGGTTGCTTCAAAACCATCCATGATAGGCATTTGAAGGTCCATTAAAATAAGGTCGTATTTTTTACCTGCTTTTATCATCTGTACCGCTTCTTTGCCGTTATTGGCTATTTCGACAATAATCTCTAAATTTTCTAACATTCCAGTTGCTACTATTTGATTTATCTCATTATCTTCTACAAGTAAGATATGAGCGTTTTTAAGAGCATCTGTATTTAATTCTAAACTAGGTTGTATTATTTTGTACTCTTGTTTTTCAGCTTTACCAAATGTGGCACTAAAAATAAATGTACTTCCAACGCCCTCATGACTCTCTACCCAAATATCACCACTCATAAGATTTACAAGCTGTTTAGAAATAGCAAGACCAAGTCCTGTTCCACCATATTTACGGGTTATAGAATTATCTGCTTGTGTGAACTCTTTGAAAATGTTTTCTTGAGTCTCTTGATTCATCCCCATGCCACTGTCTTTTATAGAAAACTTTAATTTTTTATGGTAATTATCTTCGTGTATAAGTGTAACATTTATATCAATCGAGCCTTGTTTTGTAAATTTGATGGCATTGCCTACTATATTTGTAAGTATCTGTGTCAAACGAAAAGCATCCCCAATAAGAACGAAATTTTTTTTAGAATCTATATTGAGCAACAGATTTTTAGTACTTGCCTGATAACCAAAAAGGTCTTTTATATTCTTCAATACGCTCTCAAGCTCAAATATATTATGTTCTAAATTTAATTTTCCTACTTCAATTTTAGAATAATCAAGTACATCGTTAATCACATGTAAAAGTGCTTTTGAAGAAGTTTTTGCTTTTTCGAGGTAATCTCTTTGTTGTGCATTAAGGTTTGTTTTTAATGCAAGTTCTGTTAGACCTATAACACCATTAAGTGGAGTGCGTATTTCATGGGACATATTTGCTAGAAACTCTGATTTTGTTTTGTTGGCTTTTTCCGCTGTTTCTTTGGCGATAATGAGTTCTTCTCGTATCTTTTTATCTTCGGTAATATCTTTAGTGCTTATAAATAATCTCTTTTTGTCTGGCATCAACACCATGCTCATATTAACAGTTATTTGTTTATTATCAAAAACACATGATTTTTCAAAATTTGTTATAAACCCTTTTTCAAAAGCTTCAGCTACTATTTTTTTTGCTCTTAGTTTATCTTCTGATATGCTAAGACCTATACAAGATTTAGTGAGTAAAACATCTCTGGAAAAACCTGTCATCTGAAGATAGGCTTCATTAAAATCTAAAAAGTTAGTTTCTGAATCTAAGATAGCAAGTCCATCTTTTGAGGATTTGAATATTGCCTCAAACTCATTTTTTTGATACTCTATTATATTTTGTTGCTCTTGTGCTTTTGTCACATCATGAAATGTTGCATAGAGATAAGGTTTTTCATCCAAAATAATTCTTACAACATTTACAGATATATCTTTTATAGTACCATCATTTGTTTTGTGTTTTGTGAGAAATTTATCCCATCCTTTTTGAATTATATTTATTTGACGCACTTTTATCTCATCCTCATTTTCGAGTATTTCAAGCTCTTTTGTAGTGAGATTTTTAAACTCCTCTTTTGTATAACCATACATCTCGAGAGCTTTTTTATTGAATTCTAAGAATTTTTGAGTCTTTATATCTAGCAAAACAATCGCATCCAAAGCTTCTTGAAAGATAGTGAAAAACTTTAATTCAGCTCTGTAAATTTTTAATTCAATATTTTTTAATGTGGTAATATTTCTAGCAATCCCAAAGAGTCCAATTACTTTTCCAGCAGAGTTTTTTATTGGATATTTGCGATTGTCTACCCACCCTTGTTCATTATTTTCATCAATAAAAGGTTGAATTTCCTCAATGGAAGAGAGATTTCCTTTGTAAATCTCTTTTTCAAGTTCATAATAGATATCTGCATGTTCTTTTGTAAAGAGTTCATAATCCATTTTCCCAACTATCTCTTTACCTTTTTTATATCCTACAATCTTTGCCATACTATCGCTTGATGCGGTTAAAATATGGTTTGCATCTTTAAAAAAAATAAAATCGTTTGTATTTTCCAACATCGCTTTAAAGTTCATCTCCATGATACTTAGCTCATCTGATTTTTCATCCAAGTTGTGCAAATTTCTTACATCAATTAATTTGAGTGTAAATATATTATTCTCAATAGGATTAAATGTACCCTTTACTATGATGATTTCTTTGTTTTTTTTGAAAATACGAAAAATGAGTTCAAAAGATTCATTTACGGTAGAGATAACAAATACTTCAATATCATCAGGATGAATAAGTTCAAGTAGATTTATCCCATTATTTAGAATCTCTTGATGAATTTTAATCTCAAATATAGTTTCAAAATTTTCTTTTTCTATATAAAATAGGAGTTGCTTATTGTTATAATTATTGTAGATTAGAATAGTATTTTTTATCATGCTAACTCTTATTGAATTTTTTTTGGTTTTATAAATTCAAGCAAAGTGCGAATTAATTCATGTTCATCAATAGGTTTTGCCAAATGTGAATCCATTTTAGCTTCATTTGTTTTTATAATATCTTCTTGCATGACAGCAGCACTAAGAGCAATTATAGGAATATCTTTGTCTATTTTTTTGATATGTTTGGTTGCTTCAAAACCATCCATGACAGGCATTTGAAGGTCCATTAAAATAAGGTCGTATTTTTTACCTGCTTCTATCATCTCTACTGCTTCTTTGCCGTTATTGGCTATTTCGACAATAATCTCTAAATTTTCTAACATTCCACTTGCTACGATTTGATTTATTTCATTATCTTCTACAAGCAATATATAGGCATTTTTAAGAGCATCAGCATTTAATTTTAGAATAGGCATGATTATTTTTTCTTCTTGTTTCACTTCGCCAAATATGGCATTAAAGATAAAAGTACTTCCTACGCCTTCTTCGCTTTCAACCCAAATATCGCCATTCATAAGATTGATAAGTTTTTTAGAGATAGCAAGTCCAAGTCCTGTTCCACCGTATTGGCGTGTTATGGAATTATCTGCTTGACTAAACTCTTGACAAAGTCTTTTTTGAGCCTCTTTACTTATTCCTATACCACTGTCTTTTATAAAAAACTTTAACTTTTGTTCATTGTTATCTTCATGTATGAACTCAACTTTTATATCTATAAAACCTTGTTTTGTAAATTTTATTGCATTACCTACTAAATTTGTAAGGATTTGAGTCAAACGAAGAGAATCGCCAATAAGCGAAATTTTATCGTATGTCATTGTGAGTGATAAACCTTTTTGATTCGCTTGGTATTCAAACAAATATTTTATATTGTTCAAGACGCTCTCAAGTTCAAATAACTGCTGTTCTAAATAAAGTTTTCCTGCTTCTATTTTTGAATAATCAAGAATATCATTGACAACTTGTAAAAGTGCGTTAGAAGAAGTTTTTGCTTTTTCGAGATAACCCCTTTGTTGTGAATCAAGATTTGTTTTTAAAACCAATTCAGTCAAGCCCAAAACACCATTAAGTGGAGTTCTTATCTCATGGGACATATTTGCTAAAAACTCACTTTTAAATTTATTTGCTTTTTGGGCTTCATCTTTTTCGATTCTGAGTTTTTTAGTTTCCTCTAAGAGTTCAAATTTTTTATAAATACCAAAAAACTTTTGGGCTATTAAAACAACAGAATTAATCTCTTCAGGTAAAAAAGGAGATGAAGTACCTACAACAACCTCTTTCCAACTCTCAAAAGAGGCTCTTGGCTCAATGATTTTTCTACCATTTTCATAGCGAACTTGTTTTTGTGGTTCTCCTGCCCATGTTTTAATTTGTGCTTCTTCATAGCGAAGAAATAAAAGGTAAGCATCCTCTATATCAGGAATTTTAACACCAACAAGACCACCAATTTTAGTTGCTAAATTTTGAGTTTGTGGAAATTCTATACCTAAATGAGAAGATTGAAAATAGTTCTCAGAAATATTTTCTTTTGTGATGTTCAAAAGTATATTAAAATCAGTTGTTGCCATACTTTTATTATTGCTAATATATTTATCATGATAATACACAGCCACTACATCACATTGAATAGTTTCTTTTAAAAACTCAATCTTTTCCGTGATTGTTTCTTGAAAGTTATGCTCATTTTTTGATTCTAGTTTACTTAAATATACTTCCCTTTTGATACGAAGCTCAACTAAGAATTTATACTCTTCAAGATTTTGTTTTTGCTCAATTTTCAAAGAGAAAATCTTACTTAAAAGATAATATGCAGAGTAGAATTTTAAGTTGATTTTTTTAGGAATAGGATGATGACAGGCAATAAGTCCCCATAATTTTCCTTCAATTATAAGAGAGATTGACATGGAGGAACCAACGCCCATATTTTTTAAATACTCAATATGTATTGGAGAAACACTACGACAATAACAATGACTCATGTCTAAAGGCTTTTGTGTCAAAGGGTTGAGAGTGGGTGTAATGATAGAAGAAGTTTCATGTACATCTTCTATAATACGAAAAGTATTTTTTAAATATAAAGCACGGGCTTGAGCGGGTATATCACAGGCGGGAAAGTGATGTCCCAAATAGTTCTCTTCTAATATGTCATTTTCTTGTGTTAAAACAATTCCATTATAATCTTTATCAAATTTATAAATCATAACTCTATCAAATCCACTTATATCTTTGACCGATTTTGCGATAGATTGAAGTAATATTTCCAAAGTTTTATCTGTTTGGCAATATTCAAGTGCTTTACTTATAATATCTGCTGTATTGAGATAATTAGCATCATATATTAAATTATCATGACTTATCTCAAGAATAATAAAGTGTTCTTCACAATGAAGTGTACAGAAAATCTTTTGAGAATTATTATTTTCATACAAAGTGCCAAAATTCAATTTGTGTAAGAGCAAATTATCAATAGTGCTATGAAGACTCTGTATAAATTGAGGTGTAAAAAAATCTTGTAAATCTTTTTGAAGCATCTCTTTTGCAGAAATATTTGTAATAGATGCACAATTATCACTTACTTGCAAAACTTTCAAATCATCATAACTCACTACAATTAAAATAGCATTTTGTTGTATCGCAGAAAGCGTATGAATAGGCTCTTTGTCACAACTGTTTAATTCTTCAATATTCATCATAAAAGCTCTCAAGTTCAAGATAAAGCTTACATACATCTAATATAAGTTTTTTTTGTTTCTCTTTTGTATTACTGTAATCTTCTATGGTTTGTATGATAATTTTCCACTGTTGCATAAAAAGAGATGGATTTGTTTGTAAAAATAAAAAGCGATAATCCGAGGGCATAAAAGAGCGAATAGATTTTAAAATCACCATGGCTCCATGTCTTGAACCTTCTGTTATATAAAGTGCGGCAATCGCTGAGGAAAAATCAGTAATAAACGAAGCATCAAAACTTACTTTTGGCAAAGGGATATTATAAGCTTCTAACTCTTTTTTAGCTTCTAATCCTCGTGGAATATACACAATTCCATATTTCTCAAATTGAGGTAGAAAATGGTTGAGTTTACTATCAAGAGCTGTAAAAATTACATATTGAAGAGATAAAAACCTCTGATAATCATTAATACTTGCATTTTGTGAAAATAAATTTTGATTTATACTTTTACTCTCAAGATTGTCATGGAAAGGTTTTGAAAGTTTTTTTATTCGCTCTGATAGCATCATGCGCCTTTATTATATTTTAATTTAATTATATCAAATTACTTTTTCAGATTCTTCTGTTTTGAATCTTTTCAAAAAAATCTAAATTTTCTTCATCACACTTAAAAACTTATTTTGGTTTTATAAATTCAAGTAAAGTGCGAATTAATTCATGTTCATCAATCGGTTTTGCCAAATGTGAATCCATTTTAGCTTCATTTGTTCTTATAATATCTTCTTGCATAACAGCAGCACTAAGAGCAATTATAGGAATATTTGTATCTATTTTTTTGATACGCTTTGTTGCCTCAAAACCATCCATGACAGGCATTTGAAGGTCCATTAAAATAAGGTCGTATTTTTTACCTGCTTCTATCATCTGTACTGCTTCTTTACCGTTGTTGGCAATATCGACAATAATCTCTAAATTTTCTAACATCCCACTTGCTACCATTTGATTTATTTCATTATCTTCTACAAGCAATATATGAGTATTTTTAAGTGAATCAGCATTTAATTTTAGAATAGGCGTGATTATTTTTTCTTCTTGTTTCACTTTGCCAAATGTGGCATTAAAGATAAAATTACTTCCTACGCCTTCTTGGCTTTCAACCCAAATATCACCACTCATAAGATTGATAAGTTTTTTAGAGATAGAAAGTCCAAGTCCTGTGCCTCCGTATTGTCGAGTTATGGAATTGTCTGCTTGATTAAACTCTTTAAAAAGATTTTCTTGCGCTTTTTTACTCATTCCTATACCGCTATCTTGTACAGAAAATTGTAACTTTTTGTAGTGTTTGTCTTCATGTATAAGGGTAACTTTTATATCTATAGAACCTTTTGTTGTAAATTTTATGGCATTGCCTACGATATTTGTAAGTATCTGCATTAAACGGAGAGAATCGCCAATAAGAGAGAAGTTGTCATTTGTTGTTATAAGTGATATCCCTTTTTGATTTGCTTGGTATTCAAATAAATCTTTAATGTTACTGATAACAGTTTCAAGTTCAAAGATATTATGCTCTAAATTAAGTTTTCCTGCTTCTATTTTGGAATAATCAAGAATGTCATTAATAACATGTAAAAGTGCTTTAGAAGATTTTTTTGCCTTTTGAAGATAATCTCTTTGTTGTTCATCAAGGTTTGTTTTTAAGACAAGTTCTGTAAGACCTATCACGCCATTAAGTGGAGTGCGTATTTCATGGGACATATTTGCTAAAAATTCTGACTTTGATTTATTGGCTTTTTCTGCTTCCTCTTTTGCAAGAATAAGCTCTTTATTTTGTTCTTGAATCACTTCTGCTTGTTTTTTTAATTCACTAATATCAAAAGTAATCCCAATGGCTTCGGTAGAGTCTTTTCGTAAAGAGGTCATGCTTGTGAGTAAAACTATTTGTGTTCCATCTTTTTTAACGCAGTTTATTTCTCGTGTAAAAACTCCGCTAGTATTGAGTGCTGTGTAACCTTCTTTACCATAACTGATATATTCTTTTTCATCTTGGTACATAATTCTGCTAGGTTTGCCTTGAAGTTCCCCTTTTTCATACCCTAGCATTCGCTCAAATGTTTCATTCGTCCATTTAAAGTGCCTATCTTTTAAATGAACAAAACCTGTTGTTTGCACTTTATAAAGGGCTTCTTGTTCCGTTAAAAGAGTTTCTAAGTGTATCTCTTTATTTTTTTGTTCAGTTATATCATGAAAAGTAGCATGTATAATAGGTTCATCATCTAGTACAAAAACCTTAACAGTTACTACAATATCTTTTAAACTCCCATTTTTCATTCTATGTTTTGTTGTAAATCTATCAAAACCATTTTTTAAAATTGCTTGTTGTGTTGCAATAATTTGTGCTTCATCATGCATAGCATCAAAAGCTTTTACGCTTAAATGTGCAAACTCCTCTTTTGTATAACCATACATCTCATAAGCTTTATGATTAAACTCAATAAATGTTTGTGTCTTTGGATTCATTAAGACAATGCCATCAAGTGATTCTTCAAAAAATGTTTGGAATTTTAATTGTGTTTTATGCAAAGCGAATTCAATTTGTTTTTGATGGGTAATATCTCTAGCGGAGGCATAAAGGTACAATTTTCCTTCAATTTCAATCCCTTTTGCATTGATTTGCGCATCAACTATTGTTCCATCTTTTTTGATGTGTTTTGTTTCAAATGTTTTAGGAGAAGTTATCAATTCTTGAATAACTATTGGAATTTGTTCTTTTTGGAGGATAAATTCCCAATCTTTTACATTTAAGTTGCGAACTTCATCATATTCATACCCTAAATGTTGTGCAAAAGAGCGACTATAAGCGATAATATTTCCAGCTTCGTCTAAAATATGGATACCATCAGATGCCAATTCCAAAAGTTTTTCATAATAATTTTTAGCATTTTGCACTTTTAATTCAGCAATTTTAGTTTCAGTTATATCATGAATATACCCATACCAAATGACACTTCCATTGGTTTGTTTTTCGGGTTTAGATACTCCTTTTACCCAAATAACACCTTTGTCTGGATGAACAACTCTGTATTCTGTTTCCCATAATGTGAGACGCTTAAAAGAGGTTTGTATTGTGCCAACAACATGTTCTATATCTTGTGGGTGCAAGACTTTAAAAATTTTTGTAGCATCTTCTTTTACTTCTTGAGGGGTGACGCCATAAATATTATAAATATGTTCGGAAGCATAAGGAAAACAACTTTTTCCATCTGGAAATACTTGAAAAGTATAAATAACTCCAGGGATATTTTCTGCAATATTTGTAAGTTTTTTATTGGACTGGAGTAGTTTATCTTCAAGAATTTTTTTGTCTGTAATGTTACGAACTGAAGCATAAATATAATTTGTGTCAAAAATAGGAATTTTTACGGCTGTAATACTTGCATCGTAAATTGTTCCCTCTTTACGGCGATGTTTTGTTTCAAAGCTAATTGGTTGCGTTGGTGTATTGGCTACATGTTGGATTGCTTGCTCTTTTGTATGTGCTACATCCCAATCATAAACATGCAAACTTTGCATCTCCTCGATGCTATATCCAAGTGTTTGTGCAGCCATTTGAGAACATTCAAGTAAACTACTTTGTGTGTCCATAATAAAAATACTATCAGAGGCATTTTCCATGATTGCTTTGTAGCGTTGTTTGTCAATTTCTGTTTGTTTTTGGAGTTGTTCAAGTTTTGCTTCATTCTCTTTTGCTTGTGTAATGTCAGTGATGATAGAAAAAATTAGTTTTCCATTTTCGGTATCGATAGGAGAAGCTAAAACTTCAACAGTGCGAATATCTCCATTTTTGAGTTTATGCTGAAAAATAAAATCATTTTTTTCTCTTTGTATTGCTGCTTGTTCATACATTAAAATTGTGTTATATTCAAGGGTATTAATATCGTTAATATGAAGTGAGAGAAATTCATCATGCGTATATCCATAAAATTTTTGAGCACTTTCATTAGCATCAATAATGGCACTATTGAGAGGATTCACAAGTAACATCACTGAATCATGTTTAAGAAACATGGAACTCATGCGGTCTTTGAGAATACTTGTTTCTCTTTGAAGCTCGATTTCACTAGAAACATCAAGGATATAACCAATATAATGGGTAATCTCACCATTTTCTGAGCGAACTATTTGGCATGAATCCTTAACCCAACGGTATTTTCCAGAGCTATCTAAATAGCGATAAGGTTTATGTACAAAAAAATTGGATTCAAGGTTATTTGTCGCAATTATTATCTCCTGAGATACTTCTAAAAGGTCGTCTGGATGGATTTGATTTATGTAGTTTAATGTACCGCCAAGATACGCTGAGGGTTCATATCCATAGATATTAAAAAGATTACCAGTAACCAACTCAACAGGCCATCCAGATTTATTTTTAAATATGAATACAACAATAGGACTTTTTTCAAATAACTCTATATTCAATAGTGAATGCTCAATTTTATGATTCATTTCTTTTACTCTTTTTTAATTGCAGTACAACAGTTTCAAAATTATTGCGATAATCATTATATCAAAAGAGTGATGGATAAATGATGTGTAGTTGCCCTAATCGTTGAATATTTTTAAATAATAAGCTTATAGCCTCTTCTGAATCCTGTTAATAAATATTATACAATTGAATCATCATCGCCTACTATAAATTTCTAGAGATTCTATTAAAATGCTTAAGGAAAACTAAACTTGAAAATATTCGCAAATTCACTGGCTATAATTGCGGATTTATTTTATACAAAAAGGTTTTTTTTGAAAACATCACCTATTCTTTTCATTCGTATTGTCTCTCTTGTGACATTATCCTTCAGTTCTACATTTGCAGTGGATAAAAGTATTCCCATTTTATGTTATCACCGATTTGGTCAAGAGATTAAAGACTCAATGACCATCAAGACAAAAGCGTTTGACGAACAGGTTAAATGGCTTATGAATAACGGTTATACGGTTATTTCTCTTGATACTGCGGCAAAATACATTAAAAAGGAAATACAATCCATTCCAGACAAATCTGTTGTAATTACGGCAGATGATGGACATAAAAGTGTCTATACAGATATGGCACCAATTATTGAAAAATACAAAATTCCTGTCACCCTTTTTATTTATCCAAGTGCCATTTCTAATGCCAAGTACGCCATGACATGGGACCAATTACATGAACTCGAAGCGACAAAACTGTTTCAAGTTGAATCTCATACTTATTGGCATCCTAATTTTAAACAAGAGAAAAAAAATCTCTCTAAAGAGGAATATGAAAAATCAGTTCATATTCAACTGTATAAATCCAAAGCAACGCTAGAGAAAAAAATGGGACATGACATCAAGTATTTGGCATGGCCTTTTGGACTTGATGATGAATATCTTTTGGTAAAAGCAAAAGAAGCGGGTTATGAAATGGCTTTTTCAGTTGATAAGCATAACGCTAATCAAGGATTTAATAACATGGCACAACCTCGACATATGATTTTTAATGCCTATGATTTAAAACGATTTGAATCTATTAGTAGCGGAAAAGAAAAATAGGATTAGGCAGTGGTCTCATTTTATAAGCCCTCGCTATTTATAGCGGGGGTTATTAGAAGTTTATTTGGATTCTTTTTGTTTTTCGTTATGCTTTAAAGAGGACCAAAGCGAGAGGATGATAAATCCAACTCCGATAAGTCCTGTCACAACTTCTGGTATATGAAATTTCATACTTAGTAACATAATTAATGCCAATATACCTATGGCATAGTGTGCGCCATGTTCGAGATAAATATACGCATCTAAAGTTCCTTTTTCAACTAAATAAATAGTCAAAGACCTTACAAACATCGCACCTATTCCTAAACCTATCATAATAATTACAATATCTTTAGTAATTGCAAAAGCACCAATGACACCATCAAAAGAGAAGGACGCATCCAATACTTCAAGATACAAAAATCCACCTACACTTCCCTTTTTAACTATATTTGCAATATTTGGGTCATGTTCCTCTTTTTCTAATACAGAACCTATAATATCAACTCCTACATAAATAACAACGCCCCAAAGACCAGCCATTAAAACAGCAAATTTATTTTCTTCTGAAATTAGAGAAAGTGCTAGTAATAAACTTAAAATAGCTATAAAAATTGAGATTGCTTCTATTTTTCCAAGTAACCCAAGTTTTTCTTCAATCACTCCAAGCCAGTGAACTTTTTTACTTTCATCAAAAATAAAGTTTAAAAATACAAGCAATAAAAATATGCCACCAAAAGCCGAAATTTCTGCATGATGTGCTGTGAGTTTACTTGAATATTCATCTGGATTGTTTAATGCTAAGTTCCAAACATCCATAAGATTTAAATCTGCAGTTTGAGCAACAATCACTAAAGGGAAAAGAAGTCTCATGCCAAAAACTGCGACCAACATACCAATAGTTAAAAATAGTTTTTTCCAATAATCGTCCCAAGTTTTAAGAATAGAAGCATTAACAACTGCATTATCAAATGAAAGTGATACTTCCATGACAGCTAAAATAGTAACAATAAATACCATATTCAAAGCAAGAGATACACCTCCACGCTCAAAACCCCAAAAAGCAGCTACAATCAAGCCGAAAAAAGTCACAATTAATGAAAAACTAAAATATTTCACACAACACCCCTTTAAAATTTAAAATTTGGAGATTATAAGCCATGCAACCTATTGTACATCTTAGAATTGCCTTTGAATCACTAAAAGGTATGATATTCCATTTATATTTTTCTATGAGCAAAGCCATGTTCAACTTTTACTCTTATTTTTAGTAAAATCTGGAGTGCGTATGTAGTTTAGTGTTTTCAAGGTTCACGAGAGATTACTAATGATGAAAACGAAGCAGTATTTAAAATTCGCTTTTAAGATAGAGTACAAATAGGAGAAAAAAGATGCAAATACGAGTCTATTATGAAGATACAGACGCAGGTGGGATTGTTTATCATTCCAATTATTTAAATTTTTGCGAGAGAGCTAGAAGTGACGCTTTTTTTGGTTTAGGATTAATGCCCATTTTGGAATCTGGTCATTTTGTGGCAAAAAGAGTTGTGGCTGATTATTTTTTGAGTGCAAAGTTAGGCGATTTACTGAAAGTAAAAACTGAGCTTTTAGAGATGCGGGCAGCTTCATTTGTATTAAAGCAGATAATAAGCAAGGATGAAAAAAAACTTTTTGAGCTGGAAATTACTTTAGCTTATATTACTTTTGAGGGGCGGGTTCAGAAGATAGACATTTCTACAAAAGAGCTTATCACATCACTTTTCTCTGACGATAAAACTAAGTGAACGGCATCCTTCACAACCTATAGCCCTCTAATGCATGGAGGGGTTATAAGTCTTGTAATAATCCTTATACTTTTTGAGATAAGAGTCAAAAATTAATTTGGAGAAAATTTTACAAATCTTGAAAAAGATGGTCGTAAAAGTTCTATGTTGTAAATCATTTGATTGTTCTGCATTTTAATAGGGTATGCTTGAGCTTCTTTTGTTATGAGATTATAAAAATAATCAATCCCTACTGTTGTTGTATAATTTATCCAATCATAGGCAATATCATTATTTAAAAGTTCATTTGTTTCTGTAAGAAAACTATTATATTCGGTAATAGAATTTGCTACTATCATCCCTTTTCTATCTTGATATTGAGTCATTGAGAGTAAAAGTGGGTCATAGTTAATTTGTGTAGAGAGTATATTTTTTGGATGTGTACTATAGAGCGTTAACTGCGACATTATCATGCCTGTTTTCACTATAGGGGTATTCATAAAAAAAGAGCCTGAATGTATTGATGTATTGTTTTTAAGTTGGCTTTGAAGATTTGTTGTTCTTGTTGGGATAGAAAACTTTATCACTCGTGGATATCGTGTTGCATCTTGTTTAAAGTGTTCCTCTTCGTATTGTGACAATTGAGCTCCAATAGGAGAACTATCGTAAAAAATTACAAGTGGAGAAACGGCCTGTTTTAAGAGTAAATCACTTTGTGCCATATAGTCTATACCGCCATAATAAAAAGAAAGAGGTGCGATAGTGGATTCTTTTTTGTGAATAGTTGGAAAATAGATACTAAGAGCAGGGTTAAGAGCCAAAACATTATCTGCACCTTTTTGTGTAAGTGGTGCTATTACATAGGAAAATCCATCTTTTTGGAGTTGGGTAATTCCCGTTTGTATATCTTCTATATTTTCACTTTCTATTTTGTAACTTTTAAGTGTAAATGCACGATTTTTTGCAATAAGATAAGCAAAAACAGCATTAGTCGTTGACGCTGTATATTTACCAATCGTTTTGTATGGAAGGAGCATGGCTATTCGTATTTCTTCCGTTTTAATAGTTGAACCGAGGTTTAAAATGGAAACATGCATCATTCTCATTTGCTCTTGTTCCTCATTTTCAAGTTTTGTATCAGCGTATGCCAAAAACGAAAAAATCATATTTTTTTTAAGATATTCTCTTAAACAAAAAGTGTCACAAGGGTAAGGGTCAAGATTTTGTATATAAATTGTGGGCAAAGGAATATCAGAGAGTAAATAGCTTTTCGCAAAGATGGAGAATGGTAGAAGTAGAAGGAATATTTTTTTCATAAGCAGCTCTTTATGGTTTTTAAATCACTTAATGTGATATCTTTGAGTTTGGGATTTCTGAGTAAATAACTAGGATGATAAATCGGTATAAGTTTATAGCTTTTGAAATCTATAACATTTCCTCTGACACTTTCAAAATTTTCACTTTCACCTGTTACTTTACTATAAGCATCTTTACCTAATGTAATAATTACTTTTGGTTTAATAAAATTGATTTGTGAAAAAAGGTATGATTTACAAGAGTTCCATTCGGATTCGGATGGAGTGTTAGCATTTGAAGGTTTACATTTTACAGCATGGGTGAAATAGACTTCACTTGGTTGTAGATTTAAAACATTCTGACACATCTTTTTTAAACTTTCTCCAGAACGACCCACAAAATAGGAATTAGTATCATCTTCATTAGAGGAAACACTAAAGTCTATTATCATTAATTGTGCGTTTGGATTGCCATATCCACTCATACTTTGAGAACGAGATTTACTCAAATCGCAGAGTTGACATGTAGAAATATGTGTAGATAACTGTTCTAAACTCGAAGGTGTAGAATAGTTGGTTTTTGGATTGACAGAAAAAGGGTCTATGTATTCAAAACCTAAAGCTTTAAGGCGGTAAAGATTTTGAAGTAGAACGAGATTTTGAAAAGATTTCAGCACAATTTCCTTATTTAAAAGTAGGGCGTGAGTATATTTAAAGAGTTGTTAAAATATACTTTATTGATTTTTTTGGTACACTATCTTTTTTTAAAGTGAAGTGGGAGTATGTATGGGTTTAAAAATTGAGAGTTTTACATTAACTTTGTTCGGCGACATTTCTGAAATAATTTTTAGTATTGAAAAGATAAAGACAGAGCATGGGCTGATACATATCGTTGCAAATAATTACGATACACCTTTGGTTCAAAAGTTGCAGGCAGAATTTTTACAAATCTTGCCAAAAATTGGTATAAGCTTGATACACCATGAAGACAAAGAAAAAATCTTTGTACTTGCATACTTTTTAGATGAGACAATAGGCGACCACTCTATCTCTGATAAACTTTTAATGCAGTTACACTTAGAAAATAGCTTAAAAGAAAATCTGATACAAGATTATAGAAGTAAACTTTTTAATAAATATTTTACAGATAATTTAACAAATCTCCCAAATGTATATCAACTTAGAAAAGATTTAGGTGATAATGAAAATGCGGGTCTTGTAATTATTAGCTTAGATAATCTAAAAACAATTAGTAATTTTTATGGGTTTGTTGTATGTGATTTTAGTGTTGAAGAGGTTGGAAAAGAGCTTAAATCTAGAATGAAAGAGCATAAAGTGTATAAACTATCAGAGGATGAGTTTGCTATAATTTTGGAAGATAATTTGCCATTTTATACATTAAAAACTTTTTTAAATGAACTCTATGAAAGCATACAAAATGTTGTCGTAAAATACCAAGATATAAAAATATTTATTGATTTTACACTTGCTTCTTGCTCTAATACCAATAATCAAGAGATGTTTTCAAAAGTCTCCATGGCAATGAAATATGCAAAAGATAATAGACTGAGATTTTGGATATATGAGGACAGAATGCATTTTGAAAATGAGTATGAAAAAAATATTCATCTCTCAGGAATTGTACGACATGCTGTAGAGAATTCTAAAATTATCCCTTATTATCAAGCTGTTATTGATAATAAAACTTTAAAAATTGTCAAATATGAATGTTTGGCAAGGATGATAGATGAAAATGGCAAAATACTTTCCCCTTTACTATTTATCCCAATAGCAAAAAAAATAAAAGTTTATAATGTTGTGACAAAAACAATTATAGATAAATCTTTTGCTGCATTTGAAAATAGTGAGTTATCTTTTAATATAAACTTGTCTATTGAAGATATTATGAGTAGTGAAATTTTTAACTTTATTTTAGAAAAACTCAAAAACTCCAAAGCATCTTCCCGTGTAACTTTTGAAGTTTTGGAATCAGAAGCTGTACAAGATTTTCAAAGAGTGGGTAAATTTGTAAGCGAAGTGAGACGCTATGGTGCAAAAATTGCTATAGACGATTTTGGAAGCGGATATTCAAATTTTTCCTATTTGACAAAAATGAGCCCAGATTATATAAAAATAGATGGTTCTCTTATAAAAGAGATTGATGTGGATAAAAATGCACTTTTAGTGGTTGAAACTATTGTGCAATTCGCTCAAAAATTAGGTGTAAAAACGATAGCAGAATATGTAAGTTCAAGCACTATCATGAATAAAGTGCAATCCTTGGGAATTGATTATTCTCAAGGATATTATATAGATGAACCCTCAGTTAATTTTAAATAACTGAGAGCCATTAAAATTCAACTTTTTTTTGTCCACGAATCTCTATAATTCTTAAAATAATCGCCGAAATATAAGGGATACTTTGTACCAAAAGTGTTAGAGCAAATAAATCTATCTCAATAATTTCATTTTCATTACTCCAAAGAAGTCCAAAAAATGAACCAAGCAGTAAAAAAGCTAATATGGATTCATATATTATAGGATTGGAGGAAGATTTTTTTGTATTTCCCCCTTTTTCCGTTCTCTTAAAAGGTAATTTATCTTTTACAAATCCATCAAAAACTGCTTTAAAAATTGTAAGTTGCAAACTCATAGCCGCAAATGCACCCAAAAGTGAATGAAAGAAATCGGCTTTTACTCTTGTTTTATAAAGTACAAAAGAGTGAATGACATTGACCAAAAATGAGGTTAAAATCGGTATGGTTAAAGCGATAGTAGGAATTGTAACACCTACAAAAATAATCACTGGAACCCAGATAATATTTAAAACAGCAGTAACTGTTCCAAGTGCATCAGATAGCCAAAAAAACCATCCTGTTATAAAATGATGCTTTTGCGCATGCGTTAGTGTCGTGGAAGAGGATTTGAAATGTTTCCAATGTTTTTTAAGAATCTGTATCGCACCATACGCCCATCTATGGCGTTGATTTTTAAATGCTTCTAGCGTGTCTGGAAGAAGTCCATATCCATATCTACGGTTTGTATAATGTGCGATATATCCTGCCTCAAAAAGTCTTAAACCAAGTTCGCTATCTTCAACAATTGTATCGGTATTCCATTGCCCAACTTCATCAAAGGCACTTTTGCGAAGTAGTAGCATTGTTCCATGAGCAACGATAGCATTTTCTTCATTGCGTTTTACCATGCCAATGTCAAAAAAACCTGCGTATTCTGCGTTCATAGCAGATTTGAAAAGTGATTCATCCCCATCTCTGTGGTCTTGAGGCGCTTGAACTAATGCAACTTTTGCATCATCAAAAATCGGTACTAAATCAATAAGCCAATTTGGACTTATTACATAATCGGCATCAATAATAGCTAAAATTTCAGTGTCTGGATTAGTAGAAGACAGAGCAGCATTAAGCGCTCCAGCTTTAAACCCAGTACATTGAATATCAAGATAAATAAATTTTGGACCGAGTTTTTCACATAACTCTTTGATAGGGGTTTTATAAAAATCTTCAGGGGTATTATTGATAATAACAAGCACTTCATAATTTGTATATTTTAGTTGTGATAATGCTATGAGCGTTTCTTCAAGAACATGGGGCTGTTCTTTGTACGCTGGTACATGAATACTTACAAAAGGGACTTGATTTGATTTTAAATCAAGCGGAATAAGTCTTCTAGGGGGAAGCCCAATTGTACATTTAAAAAGTTCATTCGCTTTGGCAAGAGTGATAATTGTAAGTGGTATCATAAGCATAGTTCCCATACCCCACATCACCCATACCCCAAAATTCATATAGTGAATAAAAGGATAAACTGCAGACATGACAATACCAAAAGAGATACCTTGTGCAGCAAGAGCGTAAGTGATAGCATGCGTAAAGTTCATATATTGATTTCTTAAACCAATGAAAGTTAAAACAGAACCTAAAAAAGCTGCCACAACCATTTGAATAAACCAATATGGATAGACAAGAACATCCCCATGTAACTCAAATTTCAGATTGCGATTAGCATCAAATATTCCCCAATACTCTCCAACTCCACCCTCATCTTTTCCTTTCCATGGTTGGTCAAAAGCTTCAAGAAGGTTATAAGTGATATGCTGTTTTTTGGCTAAAATTAAAAATTTTCTAATAACGGTTGCTTGATTCTTTGGACTTGCAATGGCATCTTGATAATTATAACCTTGACTTGGCCAACCAAACTCCCCAATAGTAATTTGTTTATTTTTAAAAATATCTGTTGCTTGGGTATATACATTTTTGAAAAATGGCATAAAATTTTCAGCTTTGATTTTTTCCCAATATGGAAGAATGTGCATGTAGATAAAGTCTACCTCATTTGCCAAAGTTGGATTGTCAAACCAAATATTCCATACCTCCGCAGTAGTGACAAGCACTTTATGTTCATGAAAGAGAATGCTTTTTCGATTTTTATTTTGTTTATTTGCTTCTGCATTGAGAGTAAAGAGCATTTGTTTAAAATCTCTGATAATGGTCACTAATTCTTCAAATTTTAAATCTTTACGAAGCAATACCTCATTTCCTACAATAACTGCATCCATATTTGTAAAATAGAGTGAAATAAGTGTTTTTGAAAGTTCTATTTCTTTAGTGTTGGCATCTGCATCAGAAGATAACCAGAGACCAAAATATGTCTGCATGCCAAGTTGTTTTGCAAACGGTAATACTTTTTGGGCATCAGAAGCAGAGTAAAGTCTAATCTTATTCGTAAAGCGTTTTAGAAGTTTTAAATCATGAATTATTTCATCATCACTTAACAACTCTTTTCTTGCATTTTTATAAGGCGTGTACGAGAGCGATTCTATAATATTATCAGCATCTGGTGGAGATATGATTTTATTGTTATTGTTGAGCCATAAAAAGATTTGAACGAGTGATGCAAAAAGAACGGAGCTAATAATATATTTCATGAATATCCCTAATAAAAATCGTCATTGTATATCAAATTTTAAAAATTAGCATGCTAACATTTTTTATCGGCTATTATCCGCTATTTCGTTCATATTTTTTTTAGTTTTAATAAATAAAATTTTAAAAGTTGGTTTGAATGTTTGAGTTATATTAAAAAAAGTGAAACATATTATAAGGATATTATATAAATGAATACTCAGTTAATTTTAAATAACTGAGTCTGAATGATGAATCTTTCTTAGCTCTATAAAGTAAGTATGTCCTAAATAAATTACATAAAAAATAGCTCCAAAAAATATAGCAAATGGGACAAGTGAGATGAGATAAAGGGCTAATGTTCTGAATTTTATTTTATTACCATTAAAAAACTCTATTTTTTTGTTTTCTTCTGCAGAACAAAGAGTTGAAGAGATATCATAAGTGATTGTTTTATGAAAGAAATAATACAGCGGATAATTAAGTGCGACTAGATTGACAATTGGTATAAAATAGAGCGGTATAAAAACTAAAAAGAGCAAGAGCATCACAAAAGTCCATTTGAGCATAAGTGTGATTCCTAGGAGCATGTTAGAGTGTCCTATAATTTGTATGTCTGGATAGTGTTTGGATTGAATCTCTTTTAGCACATAGGGTGTTAAAAATCCTAAAACAATAAGTGCCACAAAAATAGAGAGATAAAGCACCAAAAAACCACCAATAGCATATACTAAAAAGCTTACAATCCAAGAGGTAAGAGCATAACTCATAAGAAAATTTACAAGCGTATTTCCTTGAAGTTGTGCATTGAGTGTTTCAGTGTGAGGTATCCCATTTTCTATGGTTGTTTGAGTAGATTCGATATGCATCGCTCCAATTTGGTCTACCCCGTATCCAGCAACAGAAAAAAAGATAACATATAAAACAATCATAGTAAGCACAAACGGCATCAATGAATATTTAAGCATCCTTGGACTAAAAAAATCTTTTACACTTAAAGTTATCAAATCGGTTTCGGTTTTCATCTTTTACTCCATAATTTTTGATTAAGTTTGAGTTCTTCTACTATACCTAAGGCAAGATGTAGCGTCTTGACATATTCCATCGCTATTTTATACTCTAGTAGCGAATGAAATACTGAAGGTTCAAAGAGGTCCTTCTTGTGATAAATCGCTATATAGATTGTTCCACCAATAAAAGATACATAAACAGGGTGTTGTGACTTTTGTTGAAAATTGAGCAGGCGTGTCATAAGTGCATGTGAAAGAATATATCGAGCTTCAATCTGGTCTGTAGAGTACACAACAAACTCTTTTTCAAAGTTATTATCATCCATTTTTACAAGTTCATCTCTACTCATATTTTTTGATTGGAGCCAATTTCCTAGTAAACTTCCGAATGTTTTTTGTGCAGTATCTGCTAGAACGATAGTTTTTCCATGGAAGTTTTTATTAAACTCACTCACAATAAAAAGCCCTTGAAATAGAGTTTCTAAGCTTTCTTGTCCTTTAGAATTTTTATGTCTTTTTTGAGCATGTATATCTGAAAACTGTATTTTAACACCATCAATTTCACCACTGACAAAATCATTTCCGCTGAATCTATCTGGTTTTTGCGTAAAAAGTTCAGATTTATTAAAATCAAGTTCTGAGACATGCATCTCGCTCCAATAAGAAAGTTTTTCATCTATTGCTTTAATAAGTGGTCCTAAGATAGTAGTTTTGAACTCTTGCGTATAATCTTTGAGAAGCCATTTATATAAAAATACCCCAAAACTAAAATGTCCAACTCCAAAAATCGCTAAGATATGTGGGCTAAAGTATGAGGAATTAGAAAAACTCAACCCAAAAACTAGGGCAATTACAATATAGAAAACGGCAATAATGATAATTCTATATCGCAGTTTTTTTCTCTCATTTTCAAGTTTTTGAAGTGGAGGGTAGAGCGTTTTATAATAGAAGTCTGTTAATTCACTCACCGTTTTCATGGGTTTAACAAATCCTTAATTGAAAAGTTCTTTGATAGAGATATTTTGTCTTTCATGGCTTGGTATCTCAAAAAGCTCTTTCTCTTTATAATTCATTGCTTTTGCCATAAAATTTGTAGGAATCATCTCTATGGCATTATTGTAGTCAGTAACAGCTTGATTATAAGCACGCCGAGCTGCTGAGATTTGCTCTTCTATCTCATTAATAGAGTGTTGCAAATGCATCACATTTTCATTTGCTTTTAATTCAGGATAATTTTCAATTGCAACCATAATAGAATCAATTGTACTACTTACTTTTGCATCAAGAGCAATCTTTTGCGCATCAGAGATATTTGGCTTATTTGCATTTGCACGAAGTTTTGTGACCTCTTCTAGGAGAGATTTTTCATGTTGCATATATTTATTTACAGAAGCGACAAGGTTTGGAATGAGGTCGTATCTTTTTTTGAGTATAGTCTCCACACTTGCAAAAATATTTGCAACTTGATTCTTCTTTGAAACCAATGAGTTGTAAATAAGCACTAAAATAACTGCAACGACTATTAAAATAATAAGAGATGTTGGCATCTAAATTCCCCTTTAAAATTGATTTTATAGTATATATAAAACAATCTTGATATCTATTAAAAAAAAGAGTAGAAAAAAGTCTCAAAAAAGTACCAAAATATAGAAAATAAATAAAAAGTGTGATACAATCTATCTTAATAAAATAAAATAAAACTCGAAGTATATTTTTGTAAGTCGGGGAGGTGGTGTCATTGAAAGTGTTAATTTTTTCTTTTTTGTTGTTAAGTCTCATATCTTTTATTGTTCTTTATTATCAAAGAAAAGTGAGGATGTTGCATTTTCAACTTGCTCAAAAAAATGAGATGCTTATTCTCAAATCAAAACAAGCTGTGATGGGTGAAATGATTAGTATGATTGCACATCAGTGGAGACAACCCCTTTCTATGGTAACACTTCAAATTTCAAATCTTGAGTTTGATAAGATGTTTGGAAGAGTTATGGATGAAGATAAAGTTTGGAATACTTTTAGACAAGTGAGTGATACTATGGTATATCTTTCTGAAACTGTAGATGATTTTCAAACATATTTTCTTACAGACAAAGAAACTCAAAAAATAGAAGTTCATGAACTTTTAGGAAAAGTGCTTAAGTTAGTTTCTCCTCGTGCAAAGGTAAAACAGATAAATTTTGAGATTCACAAGGAAAAAGATATTTATTTACAGACTTATAGAAATGAGCTTATGCAAGTGTTATTAAATATTGTCAATAATGGTATAGATGCATTTGAAGGTCTTCAAAGAGAAGAAAAACATATTTTCTTGCATGTCAAAGAGCATGAAAATATGATTGAAATTTTTATTGAAGATAATGGTTGTGGAATTTTAGAAGAAAATTTACACAAATTATTTAGTCCTAACTTTAGTACAAAAGGTAAAAATGGAACAGGACTTGGACTTTACATGAGTCAACAAATAATGCAAAATCATCTTCATGGAAAAATCAATATACAAAGTTCCCCAAAGGGAAGTAGTGTTATTGTGAGTGTTGGAAATCTTTAAAATTTTGCTTTGGATGTTGCTTCTATAAGTTCTTTACTAATATCAGAGATAGATGAGGTGAGATTATTTATATCATTAGCAATATTTGAGTTTTCTTTTGAGATATTGTTAAATTCAATCAAAGAGTTGTTAATGCCTTTGATTTGATTTTCTTGCACTTTAAAAGTTGTCGTTGCACTCAAGACACTTGCAACCATTTTATCTATACTTGCACTAATTTCAAGAAGAGCGTCTTGTGTACTCTCTGCTAGTTTTCTTACTTCATCTGCTACAACTGCAAATCCTCTTCCATGTTCTCCAGCACGAGCTGCTTCTATAGCAGCATTTAACGCTAAAAGATTTGTTTGATTTGCAATAGTGCTAATTTTTTCAAGGATATTTTTCATATTTTCAGAATCATCCTTCATATAAAGCATATTTTGATTATTTTCTTCTAAACTTTCTACCATTTTTTCAGTTATATTGTTGATTTTCATCAGACTATTATTTTGTATCTCTACTGAATGATTGAGACTTTTTGAACCACTAGAAAGTGATGTTATAGAGCTTTGAAGTACATTGTTTGCATTAGAAATAATACCTAAAAGTGATGATATATTTTTGCCGAGATAATTACTATTTTCAATTAATTCACCCATTTGACCATCAAGTTTTTCATGAATTGTAAATCTAAAATCGGCATTTTGGTAAGATTGAAGTGCATTTTGTATTAATTTAAGATTTTTTGATGAAGATAAAATCATGTCATTGAGAACATCTTTTAAATGTTCTATATGCTCATTCTCACTTTTATCTTGCACTAAAATTGAATAGTTTCCATACTTTATAGTCTCAACAACCGTACTTACCGTATTTATAAATTGCTCATCTTGCACTATGGAACTGTTTATTTTTTGAATATAGGTATTGAAGAGTTTAGATAATTGACCTGTTTCATCATTACTATTTATCTCAAAATCTGCATTAATATTTTTTCCCTCTATCAAATCATGCATTCTCTGTTTAAGCGAATTTACAGTCCTTGTCAAAGTTCTTACGAGGATTAAACCAAGTATCATGGTAATAGTTATTCCCACAAGTGCTGTTATAAAAATCAGTTTTTTAATAGAGATTGCACGATTGGTGACAAATTCAAATCTTTCCTCTACTGTGGTATTTATTTTATTACTCAGATTATCCAATATTATTTTTATCTCTTCTGAGTATTGGTTAGCTGCACTAATAGAATCTATCCCCTTTTCAAAACTATGTACAAAATCTGATGGCATTTTTCCAGCTAAAACATAAAAAATATGGTAAGCCTTGGTAAGGTCTTGGATTATTTCTTGAATCTCTTCTTTATTCTCAAATGAAAAAAGTTCAAGTTTGTGAGAAAGTAAATCAATTTTATTTTTTGTTTGATTATAAAAAGTATTGCGTTTTTCTTCACTCTGAGGATTGATAGATTTATAGATAGAAGCTTCCATAAGCATATCATGAAATATAAGCACATCATATTTGAGTGCAACTATATCGGTTTGGATTTGAAGTTCATTCTCTTTTATTGAGTTAAATTCCCTAAGACCAAAATTTGCCAAATAAAAACTATAATACAATATAGCAATCATGGCTATCATAAAAAGAGTTTGAATAATTCGGATTTTACTGAGTGTATTCATATTTTTAAACATGGGGTTGTCTGATTAGAGCATAGTGTAAGCATAAGTAGTAGTTGCGATAAATATAGTGAGAGATAATATCTCAAATGAAACATCTTTTATAAAATTAAACATTTTTGATTCCTTTTTTTATGTATATATTGAAATTGTAGAAGAGTATAATTACAAGGAGATTACATAACAAAAGTTGTTTTGTAACTGTTTTGTAATACACTCAAGATAATCTTGCTCATTTAATAAATAAAGGAAATAGCGTATGTTAGACAAAAACTTGATGGAAGTAACACTTCATGAGATAGATAAAATTAGGGCTGATATACTAAGTGTAAATGGAAGTGTAGATATACATCATTTACGATATAAAAGCATAGTGAATTTAAAACAGTATTTAGCTTTACGCAGTAAAGATAGAACAAAAGTACAAGAAAAATTATTTTTATTATCATTATCATCGCTAGGTCGTTCTTATGCACATGTTGGTGGGAGTATAGAAACTTTATATGAACAATTAAATAGTTCTCTTTCTAGTCTTTCTAGTGATTTACAACAACAAGTACAACATGTTTCGCATCTCAAGATTCAAGAGGCAATTGAACTTGCATCTAAAAATGCTACTCGTATGTTTGGTGGTAAAGTCAGTTCAAAACTCAGTAAACAAATAACTGCAATTATGGTAACCCTCCCATCAAATGCAGCTGAAAATGATGGACAACTTATCTATGAATTAGCACGAGCAGGCGTGAATGCTTTTAGAATCAACACAGCACATGATGATATACGAGTTTGGCAAGCTATGGCAGATGTGATTGCAAAGATAAATATTCCACTTGAAGAAAATAATAAAATCAAAATATTTGTAGATTTAGCAGGACCAAAAATTCGCACAGGCAGAATTAGAAAACTTGAAATTCCTGTAGTTATTGGGAGTAATAAAGCAAAAAAAGAGCTCCTTATTTATCATTCACAAGCGATGAAAACTATTTGTGAAACGACTGATGAGATAACACAAAAAAAAGAACTTGCACATCTTGTTATAGATAAAAAGTTTTTTAAAAAACTCCATGAAGGAACTGCTATTAGAGTAGTGGATGCAAATGAAAAAAAAGCACTTATAACAATTGATGAGGTGCATGATGATTATATAAAAGCTTCTATAGATAAAAAAGTATTTTTAGATAAAACAGCAAGACTCTATAAGAAAAAAACAGAAGCTCTTATTTTAAATATAGAGATGCAAGTAGAGCCAATTCGCCTTTTTAAAGGGGATATTCTTACTATAAGTGAAGAAGATATTTTGGGATATGCAGCAATTTATAATGACAAAACAAACCATCAAGAACCCGCTTTTATTAGTTGTAGTTTTGAAGGAATAGCAGAACATGTAAAAATTGGTGAAAAAATTTTTATAGATGATGGCAAAATTGGTTTGGTGGTAATTGACAAACAAGAGAAATTGCTAATTTGTAAAGTAACACTTGCAAAAGGAAACGGAACGGTTTTAAAAGAGGAAAAGGGGATTAATTTTCCAGATTCTCATGTTAAAACGGCAGCTTTGACTAAAATTGACCGTATTAATGCAAAATCTGTTCTTCATTTTACAGATGCCTTTAGTCTTTCATTTTCTCAAAATGCACAAGATGTTCGTGATTTACAAGAATTGTTAAGAGACAACAATCGTATTGATATTGGGATAATTACAAAAATAGAAACAAAACAAGCAGTTGTGAATATGCCAGAGATTTTAGAAGAGTTGCTTAATTGGGAAAAAACTGGTGTGATGATTGCAAGAGGAGATTTGGCTATTGAAGTTGGATTTGAGAATCTCGCTCACATGCAAGAAGCATTACTTGATATTTGTGATGCGGCTCACATGCCAGTTATTTGGGCAACACAAGTTTTAGAGAGTCAAATGAAAACAAATCTTCCAAGCCGTGCAGAGATTACAGATGCTGCAATGTCTGGAAGAGCTGATTGTGTCATGCTCAACAAAGGTGCTTTTGCAAAAGATACTATAGGCGTATTAATCCATATTTTAAACGATATGCACAATATTTTCAAAAAAAATAGACAACTTTTAAGCAAAGAAGTTTTGTGGAGTAATTAAGGAATCAAAGTTAAATAAATAGGAAAACTATACTCCTATAAAATTGGTTAAAATATCATTTTTCAATATGATAATAAGGATGAAATGCGATGAGAATAAAGCCATATTCAAAAGAGATTGAGGCACAAATGCTAAAAGTATATAAGAGTTTATCAGAGAAAGATAGACGACATTATGCTGCTGTTGAAG
>CAMCYC010000017.1 GCA_945883795.1 Sulfurimonas crateris
TTAATTCGCTATACCTACTTTGAAAAGAAACCTTCTATTAATTTTACTCAAGATGAACGAAATCTGCTCTTATCATCAATGGATGACAATGCTCAAAACACCGATTTTAAGGGGATTGTACTGTTTTAGATAGTGTCGAACTCAGGTTAATAACCTGAGTTCGACAGTTCGACAGTTTTTCTTTATTAAATCCCAAAATATAGGGACTTAAAAATATAGTAAAATACAATTAAGTTTAATTTAAGTTAAAATCTTCATTTCACAATGTATTTATTACAATAAAAAATATATAAAAACATATAAAGTTTAAATAACTCTACTAAATCCCTAAAAATAGGTTTTTATTCTGTCGAACTCAGGTTAATAGCGGTGAGCAAAAGGGTGTCAGGCACTATTTTGTTTTGGAAAATAAAAGGTGTTAGGCATTTATTTATAGAAGAGACAATTTAATTTTTTTCGATATAATGCTCACTTTTAAAACATACTAATCATGTATAGGAATCATCTCATGTTACTTTTCACTCCAGGACCCACTCCAGTTCCCCAAAATGTTCGTAATGCTATGTCTGAAGAGACTATGCACCACCGTACACCAGAATTTGAAGCGATATTTCTTAAAACAAGAGAGCATCTTTTTAAACTTTTTAATACAGATGAAGTTGTCATGCTCTCTTCTAGTGGCACAGGTGCTATGGAAGCTGCTGTTATCAATTTATGCCATAACACACTTTTAAATGTAAACTCTGGAAAATTTGGCGAAAGGTTTGGAAAAATTGCACTTGCAAATGGCTTGAAAAATGTTCAAATAACCAATGAATGGAATACGCCTGTTACTGTGCAAGAGGTTATCATGGCAGTTCAAAATAATCCTAATATAGATGCAATAGCTGTACAAATTAGCGAATCAGCAGGAGGTCTTCGTCATCCCGTTGAAGAGATTGCTAAAGCTATAAAAGAGATTAATCCTAATATTATGATTATAGCGGATGGTATTACCGCTGTTGGTGTAGAAAAGATTGATGTGACAAACATAGATTGTCTTATCGCTGGAAGTCAAAAAGCACTTATGTTACCCCCAGGACTTGCTATTTTAGGACTTAGCAATCAAGCAATTACAAAACTTGGTAGCGGAAAAGGGTACTATTTTAACTTAGCAACAGAGATAAAATCACAACGAAAAAATACTACAGCATGGACCGCTGCAACAACTCTGATTATTGGGTTGTTAGAAGTTCTTGAAACTATTGAAAAAGATGGTGGGATAGAAAAATTATATGCAAAAACTGATATTCGTGCAAAATCAGTACAAAATGCACTTGAAGCAATAGGATTGCATGTATATCCAAAAACTCCAGCAAAATCTATGACAACAATCGATGATGAAGATGCGTCAAAAATTAGAAAAATGTTAAAAAATGAATTTAGTGTCAATGTAGCAGGTGGGCAAGACCATTTAGATGGCAAAATTTTTCGTATCAATCAGATGGGTTTAATCCCTGATTATGAGATAGCATGGGTTGTAAATGCAGTGGAAATAGTACTTAGTAAGCTTGGTAGAAGAGCGTATGATGGTACTGCAAATAGAGTGTTTAATGAAACACTTTTTGGAAAATAATTGTGATTTTAGAGCATGAGATTCCAAATGGTACAAAACTTTATTTTGGCAAATCTGCTAAAGTTAAACGGGAAATAGAAAAAGTTGCTAGTGACATTTTGTATGCAAATGGCTTTGAAGAGATTGTAACACCAATATTTTCTTACCATCAACATCTTAGCATTGCAGATGAAAAAGAGCTTATTAGAGTAAATGATGCTAAAAATAACAACATGAGTCTAAGAGCTGATTCTACAATAGATGTCGTAAGAATTATTGACAAAAGACTAGGACGCAACACAGAACACAAAAAATGGTTTTATATTCAGCCTGTTTTTCGTTATCCATCTCATGAACAATATCAAGTTGGCGTTGAATTTATGGGACAAGAAAAACTCTCCTCTGTTTTGAATTTATCAGTAAATATTTTTGAAAAACTTGAACTCAAACCATTGATTCAAGTTTCAAATATGAAAATACCTCAAATAATTACAGCTATGTTTAATTCATTGACACTTGATGATTTCCGTCATATAAATATAGAAAAGTTTTTAAATCTTAAAGTGGAATGGTTGGAAAAACTTGTTTATTTACAACATTTAGAACAAGTTGAAGAACTTTTAGATATTGTTCCAGATGCAATAAAAATAGAATTACAAAAGATGAAAGATTTATGTTCTGAAATGTCATATACCAATACCGTTCTAGCTCCCATGTACTATGCAGAAATGCTTTATTATGATGAACTGTTTTTTAGAGCAATAGATAAAAATGAACTGTTTGCAAGTGGCGGAAGATATAAAAATGAAGAATTGACTTCTGTCGGTTTTGCAATTTACACAGATATTTTGTGCGAAACACTAACGAAATAATTAGAAAAAAAAGAGGTAAGTATGAAAGCAGATTTAATTGTAGGTATTCAGTGGGGCGACGAAGGAAAAGGAAAAATTGTTGATAGATTGGCAAAAGAGTACGACATGGTTTGTAGAAGTCAAGGCGGTCATAATGCAGGTCATACTATTTGGGTTGATGGCGTAAGATTCGCATTGCATCTTATCCCCTCAGGTATTTTAAATCCTAAGGCAATTAATATAGTTGGTAATGGTGTTGTTCTTTCTCCTGAAGCACTTATCAAAGAAATGGTTCAATTTGAAGGGTTAGAAGGTCGCCTTTTTATCTCTGATAAAGCACATTTGAATCTTCCTTATCATTCATTAATAGACCAAGCTAGAGAAAAATTAAAAGGTGATAAAGCTATCGGTACAACAGGTAAAGGGATTGGACCTGCTTATTCTGATAAAATTAATCGTATTGGTTTTAGAGTTGGAGAACTTTTAAACCCTGCAAAACTTTGTACATCAATCTTGGAATATTTTGAACTTAACAAAGAAGTTTTTGATATTCTTAAGATACAAACACCAAAAGAAACTGAACTTTTAGCTGAACTAGAAGAGTACAAAGCAAAACTTGCACCATTTATCACAGATACAACACAAATGATTTGGAATGCATTGGACAATAATAAAAAAATTCTTTTAGAGGGTGCTCAGGGAACTATGCTTGATATTGACCATGGAACTTATCCCTATGTGACATCTTCTGCAACTGTAAGTGCTGGTGCATGTACGGGTCTTGGATTGAATCCTAAAGATATAGGAAAAGTTACAGGAATTGTTAAAGCATATTGTACTCGTGTTGGAAATGGTCCATTTCCTAGTGAAGATTTAGGTGAAAATGGAGAGATTCTTCGTAAACAAGGTCATGAGTTTGGTACAACAACGGGTCGTCCAAGAAGATGTGGCTGGTTTGATGCTATTGCTACAAAATATGCAAGTCGCTTAAATGGTTGTGATGAATTAGCTCTTATGAAACTTGATGTTTTAGATGGATTTTCTGAAGTAAAAGTTTGTATTGCTTATGAACTCAACGGGGAACAAATTGATTACATACCAACAAATTTAGATGAAGTAAAACCAATTTACAAATCATTTAAAGGTTGGGATAAATCAGCTGGAGCAAGAACTCTTGAAGAACTTCCACAAGAAGCAAGAGATTATATTTTGGCAATAGAAGAGATTACAAAAACAAAAGTGGGTATTATCTCTACTTCTGCAGAAAGAGATGATACTATTATTCTCTAAGATAAATACATGAAAACTCGTTTTAGCTCATTAGTGACTTTGAAAAAAAATGCCATGGATAAGAGTGAACGAGGTGTTCAACAAGCAAATAGTGATTTAAAAAATGCAAATACAGCTCTTGAACTTTCCTATAATTCATTGCAAACTATTGATTCACCACAAAATGGACACATTTCAGATTTACTCGCTCAAAGAGCTCTTTTAAGCTCGCAAAGAGCTATCATCATTCATAATAAAGAGTGGGTGAATTTCGCTAAAAAACAGCTTGAATTATCAAAAGAACAACTCAAACGAGATATGATTGAATTTGAAAAATTTAAGTATTTAGAGCTTGAAGAGATGAAAAAAGTTATCAAAAAAAGAAAAATGGAAGAAGCAAAACAACTTGATGAAGTTGCTTTAATGACTTATGGACGAAAGGATAAATAGATGCAAAATAATTCACATATAATTAAAATTGGATTTATGATACTTTTTTCAACATCCTTATACGCATTACAAACAAGCGATAAACTTTTTGAGTGTACTGAAATTTTTAAAGAAAGAAAAAGTGAACTTTTAGTTGAACTAGAAAGAATTGATGAGCAAAAACAATCCCTAAGTGCGCTTAAGACGGCGACAGAAGATTTACTGAAAAAAAAAGAGATAAAACTTTCACAACAACAAGAGCTTGTAGATACCAGATTAGCAGAAATTTCTCAAAAAGAGGCATCAATTAAAACAATGCTCACAAAAAATGAACAAGTTTTAAAAGAGATGAAAGATATTAAAACTAATAATATAGCTCAAACATTTGCAAAAATGAAGGCTGCTGCTGCATCAGGTATACTCTCAGACATGAATGCTTCAGATGCTGCAACTATTTTACAATCCTTAAAGCCAAAAGTTGTGGGGCAAATACTTACAAAAATGGACGCAAAAAAAGCTTCAGAATTAACATTGATATTAACTAAGTAAATAAAACTCACTATAATCATATCTTTACCTTACATAATGTAAAATAGCAAAATTTATTTTATAAGCAGGTTCACTCACATGAAAATATCACTAAAATCTATACCACATATAGCAAATAAAGTTGCAATTGATTTACACTTGAGTGGCGTAGTTAAAATGACTAAAGGGCTTGAAGCAGTTGCTTTTGAAGCAGAAAAAATTTTGAGCGACAATGTGAAAAAAGAGATAGCTTTAGAAGATAAAGCAGATAGCATATGTCAAGACAATGAAGAAGAGATAGATTTTATGTTGGTCGATGAACGACAATTATTTTATATGATTAAAAAAAAGTTAGCTCCAGAATTTGGTGTTATACTTAATTATGAAGAGAGATACTCAGATATATCACATAAGATATTAGATGAACTTTATGAAGAAGATTTAATTCATTTTGAAGTAACAGAAAATAGAATTAAAAATATTATTTATAATGCGATAACATCTTTTATTGCTGATAATTCTGAGATAGAAGATGCTGTTATGGATAAAATCAAAACTTATAAAAAAAGATATATTCCAGGTACGGATGAGTTTGATATTTTACACGAAAAACTTTACAAAGAAGAACTTACAAAAAGGGGTATGGAGTGATGGAAGCTAACATGAGAAAAATTTGGATTTACCTTGAAAATGGTACATATTTAGAAGCAAATAGCTTTGGCGCAGATGATACAAGTGTAGGAGAGATAGTTTTTAACACTTCTATGAGTGGGTATCAAGAGATAATGTCAGACCCTTCATACGCAGGACAGTTTGTGACATTTACTATGCCTGAAATTGGCAATGTAGGAGTAAACGCTCAAGACATGGAGAGTACAACTGCTTTTGCAAAAGGGATGATTGTTCGCAAATATCAATCAAGATATTCAAACTTTAGAGCAGAAGAGTCTCTTGAAGCTTTTTTAATACAACATAATGCTATAGGGATTTGTGATATTGATACAAGATATTTAACTAAAATGATTCGAGCTGAGGGTGCCATGATGATGGTTGCTTCAACTAAAATAAGCGATAAAGAAGAGTTAAAAAAAATTCTAGAAAATTCTCCTCGTATTGAAGATATTAATTATATAGAGCAAGTTAGTACGAAAAAAGGATATAAACACACATCAGGAACATACGGTTCAAGTGCATTTGAATATAACGATGCTCCAATAAGCGAAGCAAATGTGGTTGTGTTGGATTTTGGTGTAAAAAGAAATATCTTAAATGAGATGGTTCAGGCTAAAATGGGAGTAGAGGTTATCCCAAATAATTTTGATGCTGATGTTTTGATAGAACGATATAATGCAAAAGAGATAGATGGTATATTTTTATCAAATGGACCAGGCGACCCTTTAGTTTTAAAAAAAGAGCAAGAGCAGATAAAAAAACTCATTAGTGCAAAAATTCCTATGTTTGGAATATGCTTAGGGCATCAGTTACTTTCAATCTCACATGGATATGATACTTATAAACTCAAATTTGGTCATCATGGTGGAAACCATCCAGTAAAAAACGCTAAAACAGGCTTAGTAGAAATTACAGCTCAAAATCATAATTACAATGTACCAGATAATATCGTAGAAATTGCCGAGGTAACGCATACTAATCTTTTTGATAATACTATTGAGGGTTTAAAATATAAAGATGAACCAATATTTTCAGTACAACATCACCCAGAGGCAAGTCCTGGACCAAGAGAAAGTGCATATATTTTTGGTGAATTTATAAAAATAATGCAAGACAATAGAAACTTATAAAAAAGATTAATTTCCAAAATATTGGTTTCCTTCATAGTCTCTTCATTCTTTTCTCATATAATCCTTTAAATAAATGAAAAAGGATTTGTTATGAGTATGAGTGTAGTTGTAGGCTTTGCAGTTATTGTAGTACTTCTTGGTCTTGTTGCGGTATTGTTTCTTAATATAGATAGTGTATGTGGAAAAATTTGTTCTAAAATCCAAGAAAAAAAGAACGAAGAAAGTAAATAGTATTTGGGAATTGCTTTGAAACTACTCACTATGTGTAGTCGCATATTATAATATTTTCTTACTTTAAGAATTCTCAAATAGATTAGTGGTTAGTATTACATTAATTTATACTCCTAGGATTTAGAAATGAGAGATTTTATATATGGTATTATGACGGACTATAAGACGATAGTCGTTTTTTTACATGTTCTTAGTGCAGCTGTTTGGGTTGGTGGTTTGGTTGCATTATGGTATATAGGTAAAAATACAAGTCGTGAACTTGCCATTGAAAATAGATTTGCAGATAGAGTTGCTGTAATAAAAAAATATTTTATTTTTTTATCTCCTTTTATAGTAACTCTTTTTATAACTGCATTTTTGATGGCAGTAGGATATAAGGATAGTGCTTATGATTCAGATGGGTTTATTCTTGATGTACAAAATGTTCAAATATATAAATGGATAAATATGAAAGTGAGTATTTGGAGTGCTATGGTTTTAAATATGTTTTCAATGCTGTACTTCATGACAAAAACAGGTTGTAGTACATATAAAAATCATAAATCAGCTAGTCGTCATAAGACAACTGATTGTATGTGGCTTATTAATAGATATTTACTACCTTTAAATATCCTTTTTGGCTTTATCGCAATATATTTAGGCGTATATGTAAGCCATCTATCTTAAAATATGCGGGAGTTAGTTACACATTTAAGTAAACGCCGAATCATTATGATGAATGTGGTTACTTTACTTGCATTTGTTGCTATTATTATCAGCTACAATTTTAAAATTACACCTTCTGTTTATTTTGGTGGTAAATATAATCTATATTTTGTTTACGCACTTATTGTTTATAAAATAATAGAATTATCAATATTGTATTATTTTTTACTTCACCATCATCTTATATATTTACAAAAAAATACAGACTATATAGAAAGACTTCCAAAGATTAAAAAGCATTCAAAACTCCTTTTATTTTTAATTCCACAAGGTAATACGGTTTTTGGTATTATTGCATATAAGTTGACTGGTGATGTTTTTTTCTTTCTTATTTTTTCTGCTATCGCCTTAATTACTCTCTTTCTTGTGAAGCCAAATCGATTAAACCAATAATTATTATTATTTATAATATAATGTATAAAAAAATATAATAATATTTTCAAGTGCATTTAAACTATATTTCTGTACAATTCACGAAATTTTTTGCAGTTTTTTTAATTGGTCACACCTTATAAAGCTGATAAAATTAAATTCATAGGAGGCGATATTGAGGAAATATATATTGGTTCTATCTTTATTCTTTACTTTTTTGAGTGCTAGTAGCAAACTAGGTATACATGAAAAGTTAGGCGAGATGGTTCCGCTGGATTTGACATTTTTAAATGAAAAATCTCAGAGTGTTACTTTAAAGGAATTGATGGCTGGAAAACCGACAATTATTACTTTAAATTATTTTAAATGTGCTGGCATTTGTACTCCACAGCTTAATGATTTGGCAAAAATGTTAAGTAGATTGGAATTAGCAGAAAACACTGACTATAAAGTATTAAGTATTGGTTTTGCAGAAGATGAAATTCCTGCTTTAGCGGCTGCAAAACGAAAAAATATTCTTGCTTCAATGTCTAGACCTTATGTATCAGATGCATGGCATTTCGTAATAGGGGAAAATAATAGCTCTCATATTTTAGCTGATGCTGTTGGATTTGCTTTTGAAAAGCAAGTTTCTCCTTCAGGACAAGTTGAATATATCCATGCTGGTGCAGCTATCGTATTATCACCAGAAGGTAAAGTGACCCGTTATCTTAATGGTATCAATCAACTTCCTTTTGATGTTAAAATGGCTTTAATTGAAGCTACAGATGGAAGAGTTGGTCCAACAATTGCAAAAACATTACTTTTTTGCTTCGCATATGATTCAGAAAATAAAAAGTATGTTTTTATGTGGGAAAAAATTGGTGCAGTAATAATGTTAACAATAGTATTTGGATTTTTCATATATTTAGTTAAAACAGGTAGAAAAGACGAAGATTATCAAAAAAAAGGAGAAAATAATGAGTAATTCGAGTAATTCGGGTAAATCGTATTTAGAAGCTGGTGAAACGCACTATGCTATTGGACACCCAAAAAGTGTATTCATGCAATGGATGCTAACCATAGACCATAAGCGTATAGGTCTTATGTATGCAGCAGTTATTTTTGTGTTCTTTTTTGTTGCAGTGCTTGTAGCGCTTTCAATCAGAATAGAATTATTTGCACCAGGTGCACAACTATTTGATGGTGATTCATATAATCAAGCATTTACACTTCATGGTGTAATTATGATTTTTCTTTTCATTATACCAGGTGTTCCTGCTGTATTTGGAAATATCATTATGCCTTTAATGATTGGAGCAAAAGATGTGTCTTTTCCTCGTTTGAATTGGTTCACTTTTTGGTTATATATTTTTGGTGCATTAATTGCATTATCATCATTATGGACTGGAAATGGATTTGCTGATACAGGTTGGACTTTTTATGCACCATATAGTTTAAATACAAACACAAATGTTATCACAACACTTGTTGCTGCATTTGTTTTGGGTATGGCTTCAATTCTTACAGGTTTGAACTTTCTTGTAACTATTCACCGTTTACGCGCTCCAGGTATGGATTTTTTCAAAATGCCTTTATTCGTATGGGGAATTTATGCAACTGCTTGGATTCAGCTTCTTGCAACACCTGTTGTTGGTATTACACTTATTTTAGCATTATTAGAAAAAATGTTTGGTATTGGTATTTTTGACCCATCAAAAGGTGGAGACCCTGTTCTTTTTGAACATTTATTTTGGATTTATTCTCACCCAGCAGTTTATCTTATGATTCTTCCTGCTTTTGGTATTATGTCTGAAATTATTCCTGTATTTTCAAGAAGAGAAGTGTTTGGTTACCGTACAATTGCTCTTTCATCTGCTTCAATTGCAGGTATTGGTTATTTAGTATGGGGACATCACTTGTTTACATCTGGTATGTCAGATTTAGCTAAAACAGTATTCTCATTTTTAACATTTTTCGTTGCAATTCCAACTGGTGTTAAGTTTTACGACTGGGTTGCTACAATGTACAAAGGTAAGATTATCCTCACAACTCCTATGTTATGGGCATTGGGCACAATGATTACTTTCGTTATCGGTGGTTTGACTGGTGTAACTATTGCGATGATTGGGGCTGATATTCACCTTCAAGATACTTATTATACCGTTGCTCACTTTCACTATGCTATGCTTGGCGGTGTTGTATTCTTACTTTTCGCGGGTTTACACTATTGGTTTCCAGTGATGTTTGGAAAAATGTATGATGAGAAAAAAGCTAAGATTGCATTTTATTTGAATTTCGTAGGCTTTAATGTTCTATGGTTTCCAATGTTTATAGCAGGTTATCAAGGTATGCCAAGACGCTATTTTGACTACTTACCAGAATTTCAAATTTATCACCAAATTTCATTTTTTGGCGCATTGATTTTTATTAGTGGTTTAGCGTATATGTTCTATGTATTAATTCAAGGTATGAAACATGGAAAACCATCTGGAACAAATCCATGGCATGCAACGACACTAGAATGGCATTTACCAAGTTCACCACCACCATTAGAAAATCATTCTAAAGTTCCTTATGTTGACTTTAGACCATACGAATATCATCATGGTGAACCAGTGGTTAAATTTGATTACAAAACTATGAAAAGGATTGACTAATGTCTCATGAATATGTGCCAGAAATCGCGGTTGACCGCGATGGCAAAAAACATGAAGTTCAAGGTTGGCAAGGTGACTTTTACGGTGGTAAACTAGGCTTTTGGCTTTTTATGCTTACAGAAGTTATGATGTTTGGAGCGATGTTTCTCGTTCTTACTTATTATTATTCATTACATACTCAAGATTTTCTGGATGCGTCTGCGCATCTTAATAGACTCTTAGGTGGAACAAACACAGTTGTGCTTTTATTTTCAGCACTCACTATGGGTCTTGGTTTATTAAAAATGAGAACTGGCGATGTAAAAGGTGCTAAAACTATGATATGGGCAACTATTATCTTAGCAACGCTCTTTTTAGGTATCAAAGGTGTTGAATGGACAGAAGAATATACACATGGGGTATTTTTAGGTCTTGATGCTTTACAGTCAGGGAATGAACACTCTCGTCCATTTGGTCAAATTTTGTTTTATGGTATGTATTTTACTATGACAGGTCTTCATGGTTTTCATATTATTATAGGTATTGGACTTATGATATGGTTAGTTAAGCGTATTGATGCTGGTAAAGTATCTCCACATCACCATATATTACATTTTAACATTGCACTTTATTGGGATTTAGTACACCTCATTTGGGTATTTGTATTTCCTTATTTTTACATGATTGGTGCGGGTGATGTTACAGGAGGAGCTATTCATGGACACTAATACACATATTAATTATGAAGAACAAAAAGTTGGCTATTATAAAGTTCTTGTTGGACTTTTACTTTTAACAACATTGACATTTGTGCAACCACATATGTTTTTTGAAAGTTACACTTTTGTAACTCAATTGATGATAGGTGCTTTAAAAGCTTGGATGATTCTCATGTATTACATGCATTTAAAAGGTGAAAAGCTTATTGGATGGACAGTCGCATTCTCACTTGTTTTGGTTGTATTCTTCTTCCTTGTTGTAATAGCGGATGTAAACAGTTTTCAATTTAAAGATGTTAGTCATATAACATCACAACCACATATAGATGTAGATTATCATCATGCATCACACGAAGAATAGGGGGGAGGTAATATGTTAGAAGGATTTAACTCACAAGCTTCAACATTTGCAGCGGATGTAGACCAGGCACTCTATATAAATTTAGTGTTTTCAATCATACTTGCTGTATCTGTTCTCGGACCGATGGTTTACTTCGCTTGGAAGTACCGTGAAAAAAATGTAAAGAATGAAAATATTGAAAACTTTGTTCATCATACTGGACTTGAAATTACTTGGACAGTTATTCCAACTATTATGATGTTTATACTTTTTTACTATGGTTATAGTTCAATGAAATCAATCAGAACTATGCCAGATACATCTACTGCTATCACAGTTCAAGTCGAGGGTAGTAAATGGAAATGGAGATATGAGTATCCTGCAAATGCAAATGGATTTGTTCACAAAGTTGGTGGAGCATATACTAAGGCGATAAAAGATGAGAACGGAAAAGTTATAGAAAAAGGTACAATGGGCAGATCGGCCCTCTATGTACCAGTTAATACGAATATCATCTTAGAGATGACGGCACCACTTGATGATGTTATTCATTCATTTTATGTTCCAGCATTTCGTATGAAAGAAGATGTTGTTCCAGGTCGTAAAACAAAACAGTGGTTCAATTCTGCAGATGTAGGTGAATATGATGTTGAGTGTGCTGAGTACTGTGGTACGGATCACTCATATATGTACTCTAGAATTGTCGTACTTCCAAAAGCTGAGTATGAAGCATGGTTCAATAGTAGTGAAGATACACCAAAAGGTAACTATCTTAAATCAGGTGATGCAGTATTACAACAACATGGATGTAAAAGCTGTCATGCAATTCAAACAGATAAGATACTTGTTGGACCTACTCTTAACACTAGAAGATTGACTAAAGAGCAAGTATTGGATGTGATTAATAATGGTCAAAATAAACTTGGTTATGCTATGGGTGCAATGCCAGCTGGTTTGGCTAGCGGTGCAGATGCTGAAAAGATTGCAACCTATGTAGCTGGTGGTCTCAAAGGTGATAAGCCTGCTTCATTTGCCGCATGTAGTTCATGTCATGGTGAAGATGGTAAGGGCATGTTCAGTACAGCTCCAAATCTTGTAGAATACGATGTAGACCTTCTACGCAATGTATTAAAGAATGGTAAAAAGGGTATGATTGGTACTATGCCAGCATTTCCTTATGTGTCAGAAGAAGAAGTTTCAGCAATTGCTGAATATCTCAAAAGTGTAAAATGATTAAAGAGTTTATAGTTCTAACAAAATTCGTTCTCTCTTTCGCAGTGAGCCTTTCGGCTCTCTTTGCTTATATCATGGCAAAAGGTGAAATTGGAACAGATATGTTTATTGCAACTTTTGCTGTGCTTCTTGTGGCGATGGGAGTTTCGACTCTTAATCAGGTACAAGAGCGAAAAGAAGATGCATTAATGGAGCGTACAAAACATAGACCAATTGCTTCAGGCAAATGGTCTCCTTTAAGCGGTATAGTTATTGCTAGTCTCTTAATTATTGCTTCATTTATTGTTATATATGATTTAATAGGTTTAATTGGTGTAAATTTATTTTTATTCTCATTTATTTGGTATAACATTATCTATACGCCCTTAAAAAAGAAAAGTGCATTAGCTGTTGTTCCTGGTGCAATTCTTGGTGTCATCCCTCCTGCTATTGGTTGGTTGACTGCAGGTCATAGCTTGTTAGAACCTCAATTTTATGCACTTGGGTTATTCTATTTTGTGTGGCAAGTACCACATTTTTGGCTACTTGTAATGCTTCATTATGGAGATTATAAAGGTGCGGGCTATCCAACTGCTATGCGTTTATTTGGTAAAATGAGTCTTCAAAGATTGACATTTGTTTGGTTGATTATGACGATTCAAACAGGTTATTTTATGGTGAGTATTTTTGAACCACAAAGTACGATTATAATTAGCTTATTAATAATTACTGCACTTCTTGCATTTGCGAGTAGTTTGCAACTTTTATACAAAAATTTTGAATTACAATATGCACGAAAAGTTTTTATACAAATTAATCTTGCATTTTTAGGTACTGTAATTCTTATTAGCATTGACCAGTATTTAAAATTTCACCTTCCTTCATAATCGTAGAGTACAAAAAATTTAATTTTTGTACTTCTATTTTTAAAACATCTTTTTTTAATCATCAAAACACAATTTTTTTAAGGAATTTCTATGTCTTTCTACTCGTTAAAAACAATTTTAGCTACTTTTACAAACTCAAATGGTAAAAAAAGGATATTATTGAATGGAGGACCAATTGGTGGTCTCAATAGTATTGCAATTATATTATTTTTTATTGCACTCCCTTTTTTAGAATATGCTGCAATTTTTAATCCTTATATTTTTAACTTACTTGGTATTGCAACAAGTATTGTTTTGTTTATTGTTGGATTGTCAATTGTTATGATTATTATATTTTTTGTAGTATGGAGAGTTAAAAGTAATATAATCAAAAAGATTACACCATCATGGAATCACTACTTTCCAAACAGAGATATTACACTTGTTCTCTCATCTGGTATAACTCCATATAATAAGTTTTTTGAATTTTACGCTCAAAAATTGGAAAAAGATTTATCAGAAGAGATGCTTCATAAACATTTATTAAACGGATTTAAAACTATGGAAGAAGAGAATAAAGACTTAATAGAAGCGATACGAAAAGATAAGAAGATACAATAAAACAGTCGATATTTTATACTTATATTTATTATTAAAAAAACATAAATATAAAGGTTTCTCTTTAAGGATTATTGAATTATTTAGTCGATAAAATATGCGACTTAAAAATTTAATTTCAGGTTGTTTTTAGCTAAAGATTAAATTTTTATTAAATTTTCATTCTTCGAGGAGTCTATATGGAAAACCGTCCATTAGAATATGACTATACAGTTGCAAAATTGTTTATGTTTATGACGATTGTATTAGGCGTCGTTGGAATGCTCATCGGTGTTATATTAGCCTTTGAATTAGCATTTCCAGGACTTAATACAATGTTAGGAAGTGGAGTAGCTGAATACACAAGTTTTGGTCGTCTTCGTCCTTTGCATACTGATTCAATTATATTTGGATTTGTTTTAAGTGGTATTTTTACTAGTTGGTATTATATCGGTCAACGCGTACTTAAGGTGTCAATGTCTGAATCTAAGTTTCTAATGTTTATTGGAAAGTTACATTTTGGTTTATATGCTGTAGGCGTTGTTGCTATCGTAGCATCGCTTCTTTTGGGTTATACAACTTCAAAAGAATATGCTGAGTTTGAATGGCCTATTGATATTGTTGTTGTTCTTATTTGGGTTTTATTTGGTATAAGTATTTTTGGACTTATTGGTATTCGCCGTGAAAAATCACTTTATATTTCTATATGGTATTTTATAGCGAATTTCCTTGGTGTTGCTATGCTTTATGTTTTTAACAATATGGAAATTCCTACATATTTCGCTTCTGGTGGACATGGTGATATCTTGCACTCAGTATCAATGTACGCAGGAACAAATGATGCTATGGTTCAATGGTGGTATGGTCATAATGCTGTTGCATTCGTACTTACTGTTCCTATTATTGCAATTATGTATTATTTTTTACCAAAGGAATCAGGTCAAGCAATTTATTCATATAAATTATCTTTACTTTCATTTTGGGGTTTAATGTTTGTATATTTATGGGCTGGTGGTCACCACCTTATTTATTCAACTGTTCCAGACTGGGTTCAATCTATGGGTTCTGTTTTCTCTGTAGTTCTCATTTTACCATCATGGGGTTCAGCTATAAACATGCTTCTTACAATGAAGGGTGAATGGCAACAAGTAGCGGCATCTCCGTTAATTAAATTTATGATTCTTGCTTCTACATTCTATATGTTCTCAACATTAGAAGGTCCTATTCAAGCAATTAAATCTGTAAATGCGATTGCTCACTTTACTGACTGGATTGTAGGTCATGTTCATGACGGTGCTCTTGGTTGGGTTGGATTTGTTGTTATCGCTGCGATTTATCACATGGCTCCTCGTGTGTTTAAAAGAGAAATATATTCTAAATCATTGATGTCTACACAATTCTGGATTCAAACATTAGGTATCGTTTTATACTTTACTTCTATGTGGATTGCAGGTATTACTCAAGGTATGATGTGGCGTGCTCACGATGAATTTGGTAATTTAGCTTACTCGTTTATCGATACAGTAACTGTACTTCACCCATATTATGCAATTCGTGGTGTTGGTGGTTTATTATACTTAGTAGGTTTCTTAATGTTTGCATATAACATTTACAAAACAATGTCTGCTCGTCCTGTTGAAGAATATGAGCTACAAAATGCATCGCCTATGGGCGCTTAAGAAAAGGATTATAATATGTTTCATTGGTTAGAAAAACATCCGTTCTTTTTTGCGGTAGGTGTATTTTTAGTGATTGCTTTTGCTGGTTTAATTACAGTGCTTCCAAACTTTGCACAATCATCTCGTCCTTTAATAGGTGCTGCTCCTTATTCTACTTTAGAATTAGCAGGTCGTCATCTTTATATTAAAAATAGTTGTAATGCATGCCATTCACAACTTATTCGTCCATTTAAATCAGAAACTGACCGTTATGGTCACTACTCTTTAAGTGGTGAGTATGCGTATGACCGACCATTTCTTTGGGGTTCAAAAAGAACTGGTCCAGATTTAATGAGAGTTGGTAACTATAGAACTACTGACTGGCATGAAAATCACATGAAAGCTCCAGCTGATGTTGTTCCAGGTTCTATTATGCCTGCGTATACTTGGATGTTTACAAAATTAGCTGATATTGATACTGCGTATGCAGAACAAGTAACAGTTGCTAATATATTTTCTGTACCATACAATAAACCAGTACCTATGAGAGATGGGTCAACTAAAATTGTTAAAATGGGCAGTAGTGTTGAAGATGCAAATGCTATGGCATTAGCTGAAGCAAAAGTAATTGCAGCTGATATGAAAGATCAAGATGTAAAAGATGCTATAGCTGCAGGGAAAATTCCTGAAATTGTAGCTCTTATTGCATATATGAATAGTCTTAAGTAGGGGTTTTAGGTGAGTATTGCTGAACTTCAAGCGTATGGTTATGTTGCAGCTATGGTTGTATTGGTGTTTGTTACTTATGGGTATGCATACCATTTATATACAAAGAAAAAAGATGCAAATGGCAAAGATTATGAAGATTACAGCAATATGGCATTAAGGGATGATTTAACTGATACGCCTGTATCGGCTAGGTCTGAGCATAAAGAGAAATAGGAGAGATATATGAATAAGCTTTATCTTTGGGGAATTATTATTACAGCTGCAATGCTGGGGTTTACATACTATACAATTGTTCTGACAAAGGGCGGTATGAATGGTGATATCGTAAACATGCTTGCACTTGCAGGTGCTGTTGCACTTGTAATTATTACAGTTTTTGTTGTAATTAAGTATGTTCGTCAAATGCAAACTGATACAGCAAGCGGTGAGCTAGCTGATGAGACTTGGGATGGTATTGGTGAGTATAAAAACGAATTGCCTATGGGTTGGGCAGTTATGTTTCTTGCGCTCATGGTTTGGGCTATGTGGTATTATATTATAGGGTATCCAGTAAATGCATATTCACAAATTGGTGAATATAATGAAGATACAGCTGCTCATAATGCGAAGTTTCAAGAAAAGTATTTATCAATTACTGGTGATAAACTTGTAGAAATGGGTGAATCTGTATTCTTAGCAGATTGTAAAGCATGTCACGGTATTGCTGCTGATGGTATTGAAGGCAGAGCTGCAAATCTTAACAAAAGGCTTGAAGCTAAAACTGTTAAATATGTTATAGAAAATGGTTCAAATAATCATTTACTTGGTTCTGAAATGCCAATGCCAGACCGTAATGGTTTATTTAATACAAAAACTGGTGCACTTCTTACTGATGCTGAAATAGATGCGGTTGCCTCTTATGTAGCTGATGGTATGAGTGGTGCTGGTGCTAATGTTTTTGCTAGCACTTGTGCTTCGTGTCATGGAGAAGACGGTAAAGGTATGGAAGGCGTTGCTCCGAATATAGTAGAATTTACTCCAACACTTGTTACTAATGTTCTAAACCATGGTAAAAAAGGTGCGATAGGTGGTATGCCATCGTTTAATGGATTAAATGCTAAACAAAAAGAAGCAGTTGGTGCATATATCACTAGCTTAAGCTCAACTAAATAAGGAGTCAGATTATGAATGAAAACAGAAGTGTATTTGCTCTTGATGGCGTAACTGGCATGTTAATTGCGACTGTTTTGTTGTTGAGTATTCTAGCTGCTTTGACAGCTTGGAATATTGGCGTACAAAATAGTAATGCATCTAATTATTATGATATTAAAGATGAACAGTCAATTAAGATGATAAGCACTGATAATGCTAATCATCGTATTGATGTAAAGTAAAAGGGGATACAATGGATAAAATTCTTACTATAGGTATGATTATTCTAGCAGTTTTCACAGCTGTTGTCGTTTTAACACCGAATCACCTTTATATTGGTTAGGGAAGTTTCATTGAAATTTTCACGAGGGCTTGCGGCCCTCATCCTCATTTTCTTTTTTCAAATAAGTTTAAGTGCAGAATATTTATATAAAGATGAAGTTGTACAAAAGTCTTTATTTACTGAAGATGTAAATAAGATAGGTGCTGAGTTGTATGAAAAAACTGGTATTTCACTTAGATTGGTTATGCTTAGAGAGCTTAAAAATAATCAAAGTATCGTTGAATACGAAAAAAATCTTCTACAAGAGTTTAGTGAACCAACTATTCTTCTGACATTTAGTGAGTTAAATTCAAAAGTTGATATTTTGGCAAATGATTCATCTTTATACAAATATTTTGATAAAAAACAGGTTCTTAGTCCAGTGGCATCTCCTATTCAAGCTTTTGTTATGGCATTGTTTTATAGTAATAGTTTTGAAAATTTTAAGGATAATTTAGGTGATTATGGTGGAACTATTCTTCCATTATTAGCACAAAAAGCCAAAGACGGAGAGCAGGTTGGTAAATATGCAGCTTCCATGTTCAATGGCTATGGTGATATTGCAGACCAAATTGCTAAGAGTAAAAATATAGTTTTGGAAAATGGTCTTGGTGATGCTAATAAAGATGTTTTATTTATTATTAAATTTATTTTTTATAGTGTACTAGCGTATGCAATGTTTGCATACATGAGAAGAAAACTTTCTAAAAGAGGGGATAAAAATGTTTGAAAATGGAAAAATTTGGCCGTATGCTATTGGTATATCTATTGCCTTGGTTTTTAGCTTTTGTGTTGCAACGGTTATAATTACGCAAAAAGCTTCAATTCAACAAAGTGATATTTATATGACAAGTTATCAAGATGCTGATGCAAGAGCAAATGAAATTATTCAAAATCAAATGGATTTTGATAGTAAATATAAAATTGATTATATAACAGATGCATTAAATCCTGAAGCAACAATTATTAAATATAAAATTTCAGATAAGAATACTAATCCTATCAATAATGCAATAATTAAAGTAATTATCTCTCGACCAGATGATAGTTTATTAAATATAGAGCTTGAAAATCCTACTATAAATAATGGTATTTATACTTTTAAAACTGTTCAATTACCTAAAAAAGGTGTATGGGATGTTATGGCAAAAGTAAATATTGATACATTTCAAAGATTTTATAACTTAAAAGCTGATACGAGGGCAAAAGAAGCTTTTGAGTTTTAATGATGCTTTTTCATGAATAAACAAACTATCATTTTACCCTCAGCTCGTGCAATTAGGCATGAGCAACTTCATATCCAAAAAGCGACACTCTTTTTACCAGACTATATAACAATGTCAGATTTTATCTCCAAATTATGTATAGTCAAAGATTTTAAAATTCCAGATGAAGATACAAGAGTTTTATTGCTCTTAGAAGCTTCAAATTTTAAAACATTTGCAAAATTAGAAATTCAGAGAAATTTCTTTACCTTTACAAAAAACTCCACTTATATTTTTAAATTCTTTGAAGAGCTAAGTGCAGAGATGTATGACATAGTAAAACTTGACACCTCAGATATTTATGCAGAGTATGAAGAACATATTAAAATTTTACAAGAGTTATATCGTAGATATGAAGAGCTTTGTCGAGAAAAAAAGATACTAGATAGAATATTTTTGCCAAAGCTTTATATTTTTAATGAAGAGTTTGTAAAAATTCATAAAAATATTGAGTTGCATATTGAAGGGCATCTTACAAATTTTGAGTTAGAACTCCTCCAAAAATGTTGTGAATTTAGTCAGGTAACTTTAGTATTACATACCTCTGCCTTTAATACCAAAATGCAAAGCAAATTTTTGGAATTAGGGATGAAGTTAGAAAAAAATTTTCAGTACAAAATATCTTTGAATTCAAAAAGTGTTATTGAACAAACACCTATCGCTAAAAATAATAAAATCATTTGTGAATCTTTGAGCGAATCAATCTTGCAAGTTGCTTTTATCAAGCAAAAAGTGTATCAGTTTATAAAGCAAGGGTATGAACCCCAAAGTATTGCTATTATCTTGCCAGATGAAAATCTAGCACCAGTTTTGAAAAGCTTTGATGAGAAGTTTAATTTTAACTTTGCGATGGGTGATTCTTATGGTAAAACAAAAACTTATGAAAAACTAAATGCTACATGTGAAGCGATTGAGCAAGATTCAAAAGAAAATGAGGCAAGACTAGAGAGAGTTGGAAGAGAAATTTATATAGAGCTTTTAGGTATATATTATAAACAATCTACAGAAGTAGATTTTATAGCTTTTTTAAATTTATACAAAGAGAGTATTGAATCAAAAATAGAACGAAAAGTATTTGAAGAAGAGATTTATAGTTTTAAAAAAATTCTACCTCACATGGAGGATATGAGCATCAAATCAATCATGTCGGTATTTTTGCAAAGACTTTCTTCACGAACACTTGATGATGTTAGAGGTGGAAAAATAACCGTCATGGGTGTATTAGAAACCCGTGCAGTACAATTTGATGCTGTAATTATAGTTGATTTTAGTGATGCAAATGTACCAAAGCGAAGTGATAAAGATATGTTTTTAAACACAAAAATAAGAGAAATCGCTTCCTTACCAACTACTAACGATAGGGAAAATCTTCAAAAACATTATTACGAGATGCTGATAAACCGCTCCAAAGAGGTTGCGATTTGTTATGTAAATTCAAGCCAAAGCAGTGCCTCAAGATTTTTAAAACAGTTACATATTAAAGAAAATACCATGCATTCTGAGATAGATTATGCAAATATACTTTTTAAAAGAACTTTTGCAGATAAAAAACTAGAAGAAAAAATTGTACGCAAATATAATTTCAGAGACAAAAGCCTCTCAAATAGTAAACTCAAAACTTTTCTCACATGTAAAAGAAAATTTTATTACAAATATATAGAACAAATTTCTAACCATGAGATACCAAAAGATATGCCAGAAGAATGGGCAATTGGTACAGATGTCCATTCTGCACTTAAAGAACTCTACACGAGAAAAAATAGTTATTCCGATATTTCAGAGTTAAAAAAAGATTTGTATAAAGAGCTTGATAACGCATGTGGAAAAAGTGAGCTTGAAAAGTATCTTATAAGTTTGCAAAAAAAGAAAATGGATACATTTTGCGAGTTAGATATTCAAAGATTTAAAGAGGGTTGGCAAGTAGAACTATGTGAAAAAAAATTAGAGTGTGAATTTGCAGGAATTACTCTTAACGGTATTATTGATAGGATAGATAAACGGGGAAATGAGTTATTTGTAATTGATTATAAAACAGGTAATTATTCAATATATACAGAAAAAACTGTAGATAAAGCAACCGATTTTCAATTAGAATTTTATTATTTATTAGCACAACAATTAGGGAATGTTGTAGCTTGTGGATATTATGATTTAAAAGAATCAAAAATAGTAGAAGAGCCATTTTTACAAGAAAAACTCGTTATTTTGGAATCAAACATCAAATATATTTTGTCGCATGACGAGTTTGAATTTGACAAATGTGATGATTTGAAAAACTGCATGTTTTGTGAATATGCAACTATTTGTGGAAGAGATTAAACATATAAAGATGCAAAAAAAAATGAGAAGTGTCCATGTAGCAGTGGCAAAATATTTAAAAAGTGTTGTATAATACATCCCAAAAATTACATAAAGAAGGAAAAGTTATGTCAGAAAAATCTAGTAATGTAGAAAAAATAATTGAAAAAAGTAGTGATATGGTGAAAAATCAAATTCTAAATAGGGGAATATCTCTTATGAAGTTTCCTCTTGATGTCATGAAAGCAGTAATGCAAGATATAAGCGCAAAATTCAAAAAATAAGCTATCAGAAAAAGATTGATTTCACTTCAATCTTTATTCTCATCGTCCACACATTAAAATTCAAAAATAATAATATTTTTACTTATAGTTATTAATTTCCTCTCATCAATAGTAATATTAAAATTAAATGATTTAAAAGATGCTAGTCGTTTAGTGAGTCACTTATGTTACAATGACATAGAAATTTTTTTACTTTTTTAACTGCTAAAGTTGGTTAAAAAATTATAAAACTACCTTAAATAAGGAGTAGCGAGAAAGATGAACAAAGATGTAAAACCAATCTTTGATTGGGCCAATACAATAGGTGATGCTAATATAAACAACAGGATATTGGGCAAGGTGATACCTGTATTAATAAAGACAAAAATTGTACTCACTGATAGTATGATACAAGAACAACCAACCATAATGGTGCCTCAAAATGTTTATGATGCTATAAAAGATAGTACAGAAAATCTACTCGCCACGCAATACCAAGAGGAAAAATAATCATGTTTGATATAAATAAGTATGAATTCGACCAAAAACATAATTGCCTTGAAATAGGTGGTGAAGCAATGGTATTTCATTGCCATCATTACATGATGAATCTACAAAGAACTATTTTAGATGCAGATTATATAGAGAGCAAACTTTTTTTAATTGGGAGTGCTGCCGATTCTATTTATTATCAACTTACTAATCTTTGTCAAGGTCTAAGTATTGATGAATCTAAAGAGATAGCGCAAGATATTTATAAAACATTTGGATACGGACTTATAGACATTAGCAGTATGGATGAAAATGGAATAGAGTTACAAACCACAAAATCATTTTTTTCAAAAACTTGGTCTCTTAAATATGGTAACAGTAAAAAACCTGTTGACTATTATACAACAGGATTTTTAGCAGCAGCGTATGCAGTTATCTACAATAAAAACTTAAAAAATATCTTTGCCCAACAAAACGCATGTATGGCATGTGGAGATGAAAAAAATACTTTTCTGATACGAGAGGGAGAATGTAATTTTGCAACATATCCTAAAAAACATGCAACTGTTTTTAAAGAAGTTCCAAAAGTTTCACTTAATTGGGAATATGAAGAGGTTATAACCAATGCATTTTTTGGTGCACATGCTACTATGGTTGGAGATAAGGATGGCTTGATTCCTGCTTTTCGTGTTTATCTTGTACGAACGCAGAGCGATTATGTAAATCGTTTACAGTTTGAATTTGCTAAAGCCATGATGGAAGTGGCTGGTGAATACGGTGAAACGCTTGCGGGTGAGCTTTTAATGGAAGCAGGGCATGCATGTGGATTTTTTACTTATGGTGGCATCATGAATTCACCTGAATGGGAAGGTGCTGTAAAACCATACTTAAAGAACAAAGAAGATTGGATTAGAGGGCTTGCTGCAGTTGTAAATACTATGGGATGGGGATACCACACAGCAATTGAATTAAGTGAATCAAGAGCTGTATTTAGAAATTATAACGATTTTGAAGATTTGAGTTATATGAGAATGTACGGTACAAATACTCGTCCTATCCACTGGGCTAACAGTGGTGGATTTAAAGGGCTTATGCAGTTAGTATATAATACAGATATCGTTAATGGTGAAAACATTGAGACGGAAGAGGGTTTTAGAGCGATGCGAAGATCTAAAATTGGATATAAAACAAAAATGACAAAAGGTATCTCTTGTGGAGATGATTATTTGGAAGTAGAAATTTATTTATAATCGGAATGTGAAATGAATAGAGAAGAATCACTAGCATCGGAAGTAGAAGTTCTACGACTTCAATCATTAAAACAAACAAAAATATACAAACGATTATATGAAATTGGAAAAAGCTTAAATGAAACGATGCAGATTCCTGAGATTTATAATTTGACAGTAGAATTTGCAACCAGTGAATTAAACTTTGAAAAATGTATCATTTTTGAACATGATGATTCAAACGGTTGGTTCAAAGTGGTTCAATCTGCAGGCTATCATAAACCTTATGAACAGCAAATATTACGAATTATCAATCTCCTCCTCTCTGGTGAGATTATCGAATATTTACGGGTTAATGGGGAACCTCTTATATATACACAAGAAAATCCAAAAGAGCAAGTAGCAAAATTAGTCAAATCACTCTTTTTAAATGAAGCCTATTTTGAGCTTTTTGGAGGCGATGTAGAGATACCTCATGGCGTTATTGTAGTAGGCAATGGAGTTGATAGTACAAACTCTTTTTCTAAAATTGGAATAGATGAGATGGTTATGCTCGCTTTGGGCAATTTTACAACAAGACTCTCAAGTGCAGTCAGCAATATCCTTTTTTATCAAGCATGGAATAAAGAGCGAAAAAATTTACAACAATCCGTCTATGACCAAACGCTACTTAATATAAGACTTGCTAAAGAGCAAAAATTTATTTCCACTATTTTAAATAATACAAGTGCAATCATTGCCATTATAGATTCTAAAGGGGTCATGACACGGATTAACTCTTATGGTGAAAAATTTACAGGATACACTCAAAAAGAGATTTCATCTGAACCTTATTTTTGGGGAAAATTTGTTCCAAAAGAGATTCAAGATAAAGTTTTTAGTATTGTTGAAAATGCAAAGCTAGGAAATATCGTCTCAAGGAATCAGAATTTCTGGATATCCAAAGAGGGTGAAGCTAGAATTTTTGATTGGGCAAATGTTTTGATTAAAAATGAAAATGATGAAATGGAGTATATTGTAACGGTTGGAATGGATGTAACGAACACTATAGAACAACAAAAAAAATTAGAAAATGCATTAGCAATAGCAGAAAATGCAGCAAGAGTTAAAGGTGAATTTTTGGCAAATATGAGTCATGAAATCCGAACTCCCATGAATGGAATACTTGGTTTTATTCAGCTTTTTGAACGCACTACTTTAGATGCAAAACAAAAAAAGTTCGTTGATATAATGCATACAAGTGCAAAAACTCTTATGGGGATTATTAACGATATTTTAGATGTTTCAAAATTTGAGAGTGGAAACTTTGAATTAGATATTACAGAAGTAAATCCATTTATTGAATTCAAAAAAGTAGTTATGATTTTTATGACAAAAATCAAAGACAAAGAGATTTTATTTGATGTTGAGATAGATGAAAACATCTCTCCATGTGTTAAATTTGACTTATTACGAATGCAACAAATTATCTCTAATCTTCTTAGTAATGCCATTAAATTTACAGCTGAACATGGAAAAATTGTATTTTCAATAAAGATGCTTGATAAAAAAGAAGATTCGATACACTTAAAAATTAGTATAAAAGATAGTGGAATAGGGATTCCCAAAGAGAAACAACAACATATTTTTGAAGCTTTTACCCAAGCAGCAGTTTCTACCACACGAATGTACGGAGGGACTGGTCTTGGCTTAACTATAAGTTCTCGCTTAGTATCTTTAATGGGTGGTCAATTACAAGTCGAGAGTGAAGAAAATGTTGGTAGTGATTTCTTTTTTGATATTGTTGTCCAGACATGTTGAGATAACATTGATAATTTTAATTACAAAATGCGTATCTACTCTTTTCACAAAGAAGAGAATCTTATGGTCGTAAATATACAAGACACAAGCTTTTGTGATGCCGAGTCAATTCATAATTTATCACGCATTCAACGGAGTGGTTATCTACTTATTCTAAGCTATGAAAATTTAGAAATTTTACAAGTCAGCGATAATATATCTAGCTTAACAAATATCCATTATCAAGAGGCATTAAATCAAACATTAGACTATCTCTTTGATAAAGATTTTTATACAAAGATTTACAATGCAATATCAATTTTGAATAAAAATTCAAAAAAAGAAAAAACTTTTGTCGAAACTTATAAAAAAAGTAGATTTTTTTGTGCTATACATCTCAGCGAAAAATATGTAATTTTAGAGATAAGTGATATTACAGACCAAAATACAACTGAAGATTTTAGTGTTGAAGAAAATCTAGATAAGATAATACTAAGATGCCAAAAGACAGAGACATTTGATTCATTATGCAATGAAATTATTTCCTCTATTCAAAAGCTAAGTGGTTATGACCGTGTTTTGATGTATAAATTTGATGAAGATGGGAGCGGAACTGTCTTAGCTGGACAAAGCACTATTTTAAAAGAAAATTTTCTAAATCATCGTTTTCCAGCTTCTGATATTCCCGCACAAGCTAGAGCTTTATATATTAAAAATAAATTTAGAATTATAGAAGATGTGAATGAAATAGATGCCTGTATTATCCCTGAGATAAATAGCATAACTCAAAGTGCTATAGATATGAGCTTTTGTCATTTTCGAGCTGTTTCACCAATACATATTAAATATTTAAAAAATATGGGCGTAGAATCATCTATGTCAATATCAATAGTGATTGATTCAAAGTTGTGGGGAATGATAGCCTGTCATAACTATGAGCCAATAAAAATACCACATACATTACATGCTATATATTATTTATTAAGTAGTATATTTGCTTCATTTATAGAACAAAAAGAACTTATCAATAATTATCACATCTCTTTTAAACTCAAGTTGGAGCGGGAGTTGTTTATAAATACTTTAGCTCAAAAAAGTGAAACTCATTTTATAAATGCTATTTTTGAGGATGCAACAAAACTTTTAGATATGTTCTCTTGCGAGATTGTTGCGTTAAAACATGGGAATGATTATAAATCCACTGATAATAATATTGGTATGAATGAGATAGAAGAACTTTTAAAAATAGCTATACCTGAGATGAAAGATAATCTTTTTAATCGCTCTAACTTTGGTGTTTTGTATGGAAAAATAAACTCAAAAATTGGTGGTTTACTTGTTATTAAGCTTTCAAATATCAAAGATACTTATCTATTTTTTATAAGGGTTGAGCAAATATATACAGTTCAATGGGCAGGTGAGCCAAATAAAAGTGTGCGTTATGAAGATGGAAAAACAGTGGTTAGTCCAAGAGCTTCATTTGAAAGTTGGAAAGAGACCGTAATCGGAACTTCATCCCCTTTCATAAAACAAGAGATTGAATGTGCAGAAACATTGGCACAAAATCTTTCTCAACTCTATCTCTATTTTGAAATCTCGAATAACTCACAAGAGCTCAAAGCAAAACAAATTATTCAAGAAAATATCATTCTTCAAAATGCTATCGAGAAAGAGATTTTATCGCAAAGAGATAGATTACTCAATAGCGTTGGGGAAGGGGTCTATGGAATAGATTTAAATATGAACTGTTTTTTTATCAATCCTGCTGCACTTTTAATGCTGGGATTAGAGGAAAAAGATGTTTTAGGAAAAGTTATACATCATATCATTCATCATCATAAAGATTATGGACATGAGTATTCGCCAAGTGAATACATAATACATACTATTATAAAAACTCAAAATAAACATGAGCAACATGATTGGCTTGTAAAATCTAACAGTGAAAAATTTCCAGTGAAAATGATTTTTACCCCCTTGTATGAGAACTCTCAAATTTCTGGCGTTGTTGTTGCTTTTACAGACATGTCTGCTGAGTATAACTCTAAGCAAGAGCTGCAAAAACTGAACAAAAAACTAGAACTCCTAGCAATGACAGACCCATTAACGCAAGTATATAATCAAAGATATTTCAAGAAATACGGAATGAAGCAATTTGATATTTCTAAAAAAGAGGAAAAGCCATGGAGTATCATTTTAATAGAGATAGACAATTTTAAACTTATTAAAAAAACATATGGAAATGAAGTGAGCGATTTGGTTCTCATGATGGTGACAAAAGCACTCAAGTTAAACATCTCAGATGAAAATATTTTAGCTCGTATTGGCTGTGAAGAGTTTGCAATTATACTCCCGCAACTCAATATAAAACAGAGTGTTTCACTTGCTAGAGGTATAGTTGAAGAGATTCATAAAAATTCTGTGCCAGTTCATAACACAAAGCTATTTTGTACTGTTAGTATCAGCGTTGTTCAAAATGATACAATTTTTTCTAGATTTATTGAAATGATGAAAACATTGGAGTTAAAGATGTTGTTTGCAAAAGAGTCTGGAGGAAACTGCATAAAAGCATAATGACACTTCGTGGACACTTTTTCGATACTATTCATAAAATTATAAAACTATCTAATAAAAAAAGAGTCTATGATAAAAGCAAATATTGAAAAAAATAAAAGTAAAAATTTAGTGATTGTAGGACTTGGTGCAAGTGCTGGTGGGCTTGAAGCACTGAGACTTTTCCTTTCAAATCTTCCTCCTGAACATAACAATATTGCCTATGTAGTGGTGCAACATTTAAGTCCAACGCATAAAAGCATGATGCGAGAGTTGCTTGCAAGAGAGACAACTTTTGATGTTTTAGAGATACAAAGTGGATTGCTTCCAAAAGCCAATACTGTGTATATCACTCCTCCAGACCGTGATGTTGTCCTTAAAAATGGACTTCTCATGCTTGAACAGCCATTAGCAAGATGGATTGGACCAAAACCTTCTGTTGATAAATTTTTTATTTCATTATCTAAAGAAAAACTTGAACTTGCCGTTGGTGTCATACTCTCAGGTACAGGCTCAGATGGTTCACAAGGTGTAAGAGCAATTCGTGCCGAAGGTGGAATAGCCATAGCTCAAAAACCTGAACAAGCCAAATATGATGGCATGCCAGCATCGGCTATACAAACAAAAAGCGTTGATTATATACTCCCCGCAGAAGATATAGCCAAAGAGATTATACATCTTTTACGCTATCCGAGTTCTCTAAGAGTCGAACAAGCAGAAGATGATGAATTCAATGTTATTTTTGAAATAATTAGAAATAGATTTAATATAGATTTCAGTCAATACAAAAAAAGTACCATCACACGAAGAATTGAACGCCGCATGGCCGCTATAAAAGCTACAACCATGACAAATTACATCACTTATCTTAAAGATAATATTGAAGAGGTGGAATATTTATATAAAGATATGCTCATAGGTGTTACCTCTTTTTTTAGAGATACAGATGCTTTTGATGCGTTAAGAACACAGCTTGAATTCTATGTTAAAGAGCATAAAGAGGATGACCAATTTAGAGTTTGGGTATCCGCATGTTCTACTGGCGAAGAGGCTTATACTATCGCTATATTACTTGATGAAATTATGGGTTCTCACACTAGCAGACATGTGAAAATATTTGCAACCGACATTGATGAAGAAGCTATACAAAAAGCAAGAGCTGGAGTATTTCCAGAGCTTACGGTTTCAGAAGTCTCGCCTGAGCGATTACAAAGATATTTCATACAAAAAGGAAATGAGTTTGTAGTCAAGCCACAACTTAAAGAAAGGGTTATTTTCTCAAGACACGACATAACAATTGACCCTCCTTTTGTAAAAATTGATTTGGTTACATGTAGAAATATGCTAATTTACTTTGAAACAGCCTTGCAAAAAAAGATTTTTACCACTTTTGCTTACTCTTTAAAACAGCATGGTATTTTATTTTTAGGAAAATCGGAATCAGTTGGTATGAATACTGATTTATACTCAACACTCGATGCAAAAGCAAAACTATTTCAAGCAAGAACAACCGTAGAATCAAGAAAGCTTTTGTATCCGCAGATGTTAAATGCAGGAAAATATATAAAACCTTCCATTGCAGTCAAACAAAAAAGAAAGACTAGCACCCTCGAAGATGCTATAAAAAACACCCTATTTGAATATTATGAAGCAAAATGCGTAGTTATAGACAATGATTTCAATATACACTACATCAAAGGAAATATGAATGATATGCTTAAATTTCCAAGTGGAGAAGTGCATAACAATATTTTAAAAATGCTGCCTGAAAAAGTATCGCTAGAAGTACGCTCACTCGTATATAAAGCAAATAAAAATGAAGCACTCATAACTTTTCCAGCAGTTGCGCAATGTGCCCTTGAAATAGAAACAATTTCTGTAAAATTAAGTCCACTAGAGGGTAAATCAGGACATTATCTATACTTTTTAATCTGTTTTGATACTACGCAAAATACAGTTGAGAAACTACCGATTAAGATAGTTGAAAACGAAAATTCATACATTAGACAATTAGAACAAGAGCTACTTTCTACAAGGGAACATTTACAAACGGTTGTTGAAGAGTTGGAAACTTCTAACGAAGAGTTGCAATCCTCAAACGAAGAACTTCAAGCTTCAAACGAAGAACTTCAAGCGTCAAATGAGGAACTCGAAACAACCAATGAAGAGCTACAATCTACAAACGAAGAGTTGCAAACAGCCTATTCTGAGATAAGAGCATTGTATGAAAAACAAAATTTACAGAAGAATTATCTTGAAGGAAAGTCCAATGAACTCGGTGTTTTAAAAGAGGAACTCGATTTACAGTACGCCTATATCAAAGAAGTTTTGGACACTGAAAAAAATATAGTAGTTGTAACAAATGGTAAAGAGATAATCTCGGTTAATGATGCGTTTTTCAAACTCTTTTCGCAATATTCCTCACTAGAAGAATTTAAAGTTGAACATCAATGCGTTTGTGATTTCTTTGAAAAAAACAATGATGATGGGTATATTTATGAGAAAAAGAACGGCTTGAATTGGCTGAAGTTAATCATAAATAGTAATAGAAATGATTTAAAAGTAGATATAAAAAAAGATGAAGTTACATACACTTATCATATAATGGCAAGCATGTTAAAAGGCGGAGAACAGAGTTTTGTCGTCACTTTAACGGACATCTCCCAAATTATAGCCTCTACGCTTAAATTGCAAACGGCTCTCTCTGATGAAATTCAAAGTAAAGTTAGCAGTTCGAATATCATTCACCAATTCAATCATATTTTTGGTCAAGATTTATTCACTCTTCATATGACTGACGAGATACGAAAACCACTCAACAAAATATATCAAAACTATAAATCTATAATAGAAATATCGAAGTTCAGTGATGCCGATACGATAAAATATATGGGAGAGTTTTCAATAGAGAAAAATGAAATTTTAAGTGCTATCACCTCTTTAAAACATTTTTCTGGAGTCTTCAAAGACAGCACAGTTAATCTTTACGAATCATTTGAGCGAGTCGCTTTGTTAATAACCAACTCTAGGGCGAATGAACTTAATGTAGAATTATTAGGAATACAAACTCTTGAAATAGTTGATAAAAATGGACAAATATATCAACTTATCATGTTGTTAATGATGATATATGTACGAACAGTTACCATGTTAAGCCTAAAGAATGTCACTTTAAAAATCGAGTTTACAAGTAAACCAGGGATGATTCTTATTAAAATTAATAATGTAGGTGATGAATCACTGTGTAAGCAATTATTAAAATTAGAAGCATCAAAAGAGATACTAGGCAAAGAATCTCAAAAAATCAGTGATACATTCACTATCTTTAGTTCAATGTTGCAAGTGGCTTATAACGCCAAATTTATTTTGGGAGCTGATTGTTGTGAGATTAACTTGCCAACAAATGTTTAACACATGAAGAAGGAAATAAAAGATTTTTTTAACTCTTGGATGCTTTCGCTTCCTTTGCCTGTCATAATCGTAGATTATGACTTTAGGATTTTGCTCTCCAACGACAAAGCAACTATGCTATTAGATTTTAATTTCAAAAAACCACAATATTTGGAAAACTATTTTCATAGGTCATTGATAACACATTTTTTAGAATTCAAAAATGCACTCAAATCTGTCGAATATGGCGAGATAGATATAAAGCTCGATCATCTTGGACATACAAAAATGATTGGTCGCTATTTTGATGACGACTTGGGTTATTATATTATTTTCATGATACCTCTCGTGTATAAAGATAATTATTTAAAATTAGAAGAAAGATTCTCCACAATAATGCACCACATGAATGATTCTGTTTTAATTACCGACAAACAGCAAAGGATAATTGAAGCAAATCCAGCATTTACTAAAATAACGGGGTATGAATTTTTAGAAGTTCGAGGTAGATTTCCAACGATTTTAAGTAGTGGCAAACAAAATGAAGACTATTATAAAAAAATGTATGAGGAAATGAGTATAAAAGGGTTTTATAATGGCGAATTGATGGACCGTAAAAAAAATGGTGAATCTTTTTATGCGAGTGCCAGCATCATTCCACTTCTTGATGAAGGTAGTGAAATATATGAATATATAGGGATTTTAAAAGATATCACTGAGCTTAAATCACTAAGAAAGAAAGTTGATAGTGATAAACATAAAGACCCTCTCACAGGCGTACTAAGCAGAGAATCGTTTTTAAATGTGCTTAGTATAAAGTGTGAAATGGCAAACGAAAATAACACTTTGGCTATTTTATTTATAGATTTAAATAAATTTAAGCAGGTTAACGATACTTTTGGGCATCAATATGGAGATTTCGTCCTCTCAACAGCGGCTTCAAGGATGAAAAAAGTTTTGCGTAATAATGATTTGATTGGCAGGTATGGCGGAGATGAATTTCTCATTTTATTAGAAAGAGTCAATGAAGAAAGTGCTCATAAAATTGCAGTCAATATTAATGAGGTATTGTCACACCCTTATGTTGTAGATGAGCAAGTTATAGATTTTGTCTCAGGAAGTATAGGGATAGCATTCGCTCCTACAGATAGTCGAAATGTAACGCAGTTAATCGAAAAAGCTGATGCGGCAATGTATTTTGCAAAAAAAGGCTTAAAAAAAAGCTATATATTGATGGCGAATGCTCTCAATAATGAACCAAAAAATAATAAAAGTATAAAAACAGAGTTAATGCATGCAATTGAAAATGATGAGTTTTATATAAGAATTCAACCTATCGTTAAAATTTCAGATGCCTCTATTGTTGGAGGAGAAGTTCTTGCAAGATGGTTGAATTTATATTTTGACGAAGTCATGCCAAGCACTTTTATTCCATTAATAGAAAAATTGGATATTTCAAAAAAGTTTGATAGAAAAATTTTATCAAAAACAATCGAAGTCTTAAAAACCCAAAAGCTTCCAGAAGATTTTTTTATCAATGTAAACTTTTCTGCCGAACAATTTGGAGATAGTAATTTTGTAACAATATTAGAAAATCTAGCTACAGAGGATTCTTGGCTATTAAAACATTTGGTGATTGAAATTACTGAAAGTACTATGATGGCAGATATTGAGCAAACATCTCAATATCTGCATGAAATTAAGAAAATTGGATTCAAATTGGCTATTGATGATTTTGGAACAGGTTTCTCATCACTATCTTACCTCAAACATTTTTCAATTGATTATCTGAAAATTGATATTAGTTTTATAGAGTATATTGAAGAAAATCAAAAAGATAGAGATATAGTTCAAGCAATAACCATGCTAGCAAAAGGGATAGGTGCAAAAACAATTATTGAAGGTGTAGAGAGAGAAAGCCAATACGAAATACTCAAAGATATAGGCATTGACTACGCACAAGGCTTTTTATTTTATAGACCAATGTTGAGTCAATCCTTTTTTACTACCGTCTGGTCTATAAATTGATATTTTTCAGATAAAATGATGGGATGATACATAATAAATTAATTCAGCTAGCTCGTTATAGTTATTGGGACAAAGAAATTGGTGCTTTAATAGTGGATGCGAAACATCTAAAATTAACTGTATCTCAAAGAAAACTCCTTGGATTGTTGGTAGAAAACTTAAATCGTCCTGTTCATGGCACTCTAATATTTGATGAAGTAAATCATTCGCTAGATAAAGAATTTAATGAAAAAAGTGTTCGTAATCTCATAAGTAGTTTGAGAAAGTTTGCACCAATGATTAAGATTGTCAATATTTATGGTGGGTATTATATGCTTAGAAAAGATAGCATGTATCCTGATTTAGAATTTAAAGATTATTTATATGAAGTTTTGGACCAATCGAAAAATGCCATAGTGATAACAAACCCAAACGAATATGACAATCCTATTATTTATGTCAACAGTGCTTTTAGCGAATTATTTGAATACACATTTGAAGATGTGATGGGTAAAAATTGCCGTTTTTTACATGATGATGATATTGAGCAATTAGCTATTGATGAAATAAGAAAAGCAATTCAAGAACGAGAATCTATAACAGTAAACCTTCGTAATTATACACAAAGCGGTAAGATACTTTATAACGAGGTAACCATAAGCCCCATATTTGACAAAAAAAATGGTAAATTAAAATACTTCTTAGGTGTTCATAAAGATGTTACATTTATCAAAACCTTAATGAGACAGTTAAGCTCTTTACATTAAAGTAAAATATCTAAGCATCAAGTGATAATTTGGATTTGAACAATTTAATAGTTATTTTATGATTGAATATAAAAAAGCAATTTTTACGACACTTTATCGTTATAATTTTATAAACTTAATTAGAAAAGGATGAAATATATTATGAATACTTTTAGTATTAACCATATCTCTTCAAAATCAATTCTCAGTGCGTTTGATTTTGCACTTAATCCTATTGCTATCACAGATTCGGATTTGAAAAGAGGTGTGAAGATTTTGTATGTAAATCCCGCTTTTTTAAAGCAGACAGGCTACAGCAAAGAAGAGCTTTTGGGTGAAAGTCCTAAGATACTTCAAGGTCCTAAAAGTAATCAAGAGATGCTTTTAAAACTTAAAGAAACTCTCTTGCGTGATGAAGATTTTCACGGACAAACAACAAATTATAAAAAAGATAAAACTCCTTATATTGTTCAGTGGAGCATCTCCCCTTTAAAAAATGTATACAATAAGACTGTCGCATTTATCTCCATTCAAAAAATCTTAACTAAAGAAATAGACGCTATTAACAACAACATACTTTTTGAAAGTATCATTCAGCAGTCGCCACAAGCAATACTTGTTTCTGACCTTGAAGGAAAGATTATTTATACAAACGAAGCTTTTGTTAACAGTACGGGCTATTCGATAAATGAACTTGTTGGACAACATACAAGAATGCTTAAATCAGGAAAACAGAATCAAGAGTTTTATGAAAAGATGTGGTTTGAACTTGTACATCATGAAAGTTTTGAAGGAATCTTTATTAGTAAAAAGAAAAATGGTTCTCTTTTTTATAATAAACAAAGTATTCGATTAGTAAAAGATATAGATGGCATGCCAAAATATTATATGTCAATTTCTCATGATATTACAAATCTTAAAAATGCTTTAGCAACGAAAAAAAAGCAATCAAGTTGATGCACTAAACTTTCAACAAACATTTTTAAGAGATTAGGAATTAAAAGATAATTTTAATTCCTAAAAGTTTTTTATTTTTGATTTAATAATTCTACTGCTTCTCGTGTGAGTTGTGTTATCTCATCAAATTTTTTTGCTTCGATAAGCTCTTGTGGAACTATCCAGCTTCCACCGATACATGCCACATTTGGGAGTTCCAAAAAGCTCCTTGCATTCTCTTTATTAATCCCACCAGTTGGGCAAAAAATCACATCTTTAAAAGGTCCGCCAAACGCTTTGAGTGCGCCAACTCCTCCTACAACTGTTGCAGGAAAAAGCTTAAACGCATCAAAACCATATTCAAGTCCACTCATAATTTCACTTGCAGTTGCAACTCCTGGCAAAAGAGGCATAAAAGAATTTTTTGAAAATTCAGCCAAACTTTTTGTAAGTCCTGGAGAGATTGCAAATTTTGCACCAGCATTTTCTACAGCTTTAAAAGTCTCAATATTTATAACAGTTCCCGCACCAGTGAGTGCATGAGGAAACTCTTTTGCCACAGCTTCAATCGCTTCAATCGCAGCAGGTGTTCGTAAAGTTATTTCAAAAATATTAACACCACCTCGCAGAAGTGCTTCAGCCAAATGGAGCATTTCATTTGCACTTTTTACACTAATGACAGGGATAATTTTGGACACTAACATCACTTCTCTAGCAGTTAACATGATTCCTCTCCTACAGCTTCAAATATTGTTGCACCCTCTTCGGCAGTGTTTACAACTTTACGCATCATACCAAAAAGCTCTCTTCCCACACCATACATATTTTCGCTCAAATTAGGCGTGTTTATCTCCCGTTTTAGAAGTTCATCTTCGCTTACATGTAAAATCAAACTTTCAGCATCACAATCAAGTTCTATCATGTCACCATCAATAATTTTGCCTATCACACCACCATCTTTTGCTTCTGGGCAAAGATGAATTGCAGAGGCAACTTTTCCTGATGCACCTGACATTCTTCCATCTGTAATAATTGCTACTTTATAGCCATTGTCTTGTAATGCTCCCATGGACGGCATCAAACCATGCAACTCAGGCATACCGTTTGATTTTGGACCTTGATATGGTAAAACTGCTATAAAGTCAGAATTTAATTCACCTTTACTAAAAGCCTCTTTGAGTGCTTCTTGGGAATAAAATACTTTTGCAGGAGCTTTTATAATTCTATTGCTCTCTTTGAGTGCAGAAGTTTTGATGATTGAGCGACCAATATTTCCATCTAAAACTTTGAGTCCACCTTGTATGTCAAACGGTTTTTTGACACTGCTAATAACTGAAGTATCAGCAGAATTCTCAATTGCTTTTTTATATATAAGTTTGCCATTTTCTAAAAATGGTTCTTTGAGATAATTGCTCAAACCAAATCCCATAATAGTATTGACATCTTCATGTAAAAGTCCACTATCCAAAAGCTCTTTTATCACAACCGCCATCCCACCAGCACTATGAAAATGATTGACATCTGCACTTCCATTTGGATACATGCGACACAGTAATGGTACAACGCTTGAGAGTGTATTAAAATCATTCCATGTAAGAGTGATTCCACAAGCACGAGCCATAGCGATGAGGTGGATTGTGTGGTTTGTAGAACCTCCTGTTGCCAAAAGTCCCACGATTGCATTGACAAAACTTTTTTCATCTATCATTTTACCAATTGGCATGTAATTTTCACCCAAAGGGGAAAGCTCTAAAAGTTTAAGCGAAATTGCCTCTGTGAGGGCATCACGAAGTGGGGTGTTTGCATTTACAAACGAGCCACCTGCCATGTGAAGTCCCATAATTTCCATAAGCATCTGATTGGAATTTGCTGTGCCATAAAAGGTGCAAGTTCCAGAAGAGTGATAAGATGCACTCTCCGCTTCTAAAAGATTTTCACGAGTTGCTTTACCTTGAGCATATTCTTGACGAATTTTTGCTTTTTGGCTGTTACTAATTCCTGATTCCATAGGACCAGCAGGTGCAAAAACAATAGGCAAATGTCCAAATTTCATAGCACCTATAAACATACCAGGGACAATTTTATCACATACACCAAGCATAATTGCACCGTCAAACATATTATGAGAAAGTGCAATAGCGGTACTTTGAGCAATGTTATCTCGACTAAAAAGACTCATCTCCATCCCTTTTTGGGATTGTGTTACTCCATCACACATAGCAGCTACACCACCAGCGACTTGTGCATCTGCACCTGCTAAATTTAAAGCTCTTTTAATAAGTGGTGGAAAATTTACAAAAGGTTGGTGTGCTGAGAGCATGTCGTTATAAGCTGAAACTATAGCAATATTTTCACTTTGCATTTTTATAAGATGTGCTTTTTCATGGGCTGAACAAGGTGCTATTGCATGGGCGAGATTGCTACAGCTAAGTGAGCCTCTTTGGGGTTTGTTTTTGTGTGCTTCTTCTATGCGATTGAGATAGATTGCTCTTGTTTTTTGAGAACGCTCAATAATGTTGTGTGTCACTTCTGTGAGTTTGTTATGCATAATATACCTCTAATATTGGCTTTTCTTGTTGCATCATCGAGATGATTGGCATTGAAAACATATCATGATTTTGACACGCTTTGTCAAAAACTTCTTTTTTATTTTTTCCCTCTATGTGCAAAATAAGTGTTTTTGTTGTGAGTAAAAACTTTCGAGAGAGTGTCATGCGTTCATACGGTTCAACCGTTGCGGTACTAGCACAGCATCGTTCTGTTGTGTCAAATGCAGTTTTTAACTCTGTTGCATGTGGAAAAAAGGAGGCAGTGTGTGCATCATCTCCCATTCCAAGAATAACCACATCAAAAGTTTCAATAGCTTTAAGCCTATTTTGGGTGATTTTTACACCATCACTTGCTCTTATGGCAGCATTTTTAAGCGAGATAAATTGTGCCATTTTTGCATGGTTTTGCAATAAATATTGTGTCAGTAAGTTTTCATTACTTTTTATATCATAAGTTTCAACCCACCGTTCATCTACCAAAGTAATTATGACTTTGTTCCATGGAATGTCTACATTTGAGAGTTTTTCAAACATTTTTTTTGGGGTATTGCCACCTGAAAAAGCCAAATAAGCTTTCCCTTTTATATGGATGGCATTGAGAATTTCTGCAATAATTCTCTCACAAAGAGCTTCACTTAAAAGTTCATTATTTTCAAAACTGTTTATTTGATATTTATTTTTCATACCAGCTTCTACCATCTCTTTCAATTAAAGCGATGGAAGCCGAAGGTCCATCTGTACCTGATGTATAAGGTTTTGGTGTAATTCCATTATTTTTCCATCCATCCAAGATTTTATCTGCCCAAACCCATGCTGCTTCTACTTCATCACGACGCATAAAAAGTGTTGGATTATTTCTCACAACATCAAGTAATAAATGTTCATACGCATCTGGAGTTCTTACAGTTGAGGCTGCGACATTGAGGTCAAGTTTTACTTTTTGAAGACGCATTCCTTCATTGAGTCCAGGAATTTTATTCATGATAAAAAGCGAAATACTCTCATCAGGTTGAAGGCGAATAACAAGTTTATTGCTATCTATGCAGATGCCACCTTTTGGAAAAATTGAGTGCGGAACATCTTTGAAATCTATCACAATTTCACTATATTTTTCTCGCATTCTTTTTCCAGTTCGCAGATAAATAGGCACACCATTCCATCTCCAGTTATCAATATCAGCACGCAAAGCGACAAATGTTTCTGTAAGACTATTCGCATTGCCACCATCCTCTTCTAAATAACCCACCACAGCTTTTTTATCACTCACACCCGAAGCATATTGCCCTCGAACCGTTTTAAGTCTTAAATTTTCCCCGTCAATATATCGTAAAGAGCGGATAACTTTGAGTTTTTCGTCACGAACATTATCTCCATTAAGTGAAGATGGTGGTTCCATGGTGATAAGACACAGGAGTTGTAAAAGGTGGTTTTGCACCATGTCACGCATAGCTCCATAATTGTCATAATAGCTCCATCGCCCCTCAGCCCCTACAGTTTCAGCCACTGTAATTTGAATATGGTCAATATAAAGAGAGTTCCAAATTGGTGCAAAAAGCATATTTGAAAATCTTAAAGCCAAAATATTTTGAACAGTATCTTTTCCCAAATAGTGGTCAATTCTAAAAATTGTAGATTCGCTAAAATGTTTTGAAACTTCATCATTTATCACTTGAGATGATTTTAAATCATTCCCAATTGGCTTTTCCAAAACAACCCGTGAAGTAGGCAAAATTAAACCCGCATTATCCAAAAATCGGCAAATAGTTCCAAAAAGTGATGGCGCAGTAGAGAGGTAATTTATCCGCTCTTTTTCTTCATGCCCTTTGAGTAAATTTGCAAGAGATTGGTAAGATTCCTCTTGCATCAAATCTACCATGACATAATGAAGGCGTATTTTAAACACTTCAAACACTTGTTCATCAAAAACTTTTTCTTTAAAAGAGGCTTTGAACTTTTGCTCTATAATATTGCAATACTCCTCTTGAGTCATATTATCACGAGAAACAGCAATAATTCTCGTTTCACTCCCAAGGTGATTCCCTTTGAGAAGATGATATAACGCTGGCATCAACTTACGAAGAGCTAAATCTCCACTTGCACCAAAAATAATAATATCAGATTGAATCTCTTTTTTCATTTTTAAAAACCTTTAAATTTACTTGAGGAAGTTTATACTAAATTATCGCTAAGAAGTGGCTATATTTTAGGCAAATAACAAACTTATAGAATTGTTAGATAGTGAATAGTAGCACCTTTTGATTACATTACATGTTTTACTTCAATCAAGATAAACTTCATAGTAAATCATTACAATAAATTTAAATACATTATATGTGTCGGTTCAAGATGTGCATTGCCATTAAGTTAAGCTTTTTCTCAATTACAAACGAAAGGAAGCTATATGATTTTTTAGAGATTTTTTATAAAAAGTAATAGATTGCTTCGTTTCACTCGCAATGACAACCGCTCAAAACAGATACAAAAAGCGTAAGTTAAGTTGGAGCTTTGGAACTAACTAAGAAATTCAAACTCAACTTTTTATCCCTCTTTAGCTATAATTAAAAATCTCTATAACCAATAAGGCAAATCCCATGGAAAAGTTTTTTAATACAGCAGGTCCTACAATAGAAGCAGACCATTACCATATTCCACTTTTATCTCGCATAGATTGGCAAGAGATAGAAACTCTTATCAATCAAAAAAAATATTTTATTCTCCATGCACCTCGTCAAACAGGAAAAACATCTACACTCTTAGGCATCATGAAAGAGCTAAATTCTAAAGATAAATTTGCATGTGCTTATGCAAATATAGAAGCAGCTCAAGCAGCAAGAAGCGATGTAGAGAGTGGAATAGAAACAATTTGTAGTGCAGTTGCTTCTCAAATAAATCTTTATCTCAAAGACAATACACTCAAAGAATGGTTTCATAGAGGAGAAGGGCGAACCACACCCATTAAAGATAAATTAACAGAGATGTTAAGATTGTGGACAACTAGCTCATCCAAACCAACAGTGCTTTTACTTGATGAAGTTGATGCCCTTGTTGGAGATACACTTATCTCACTTTTGCGACAAATTAGAGCAGGATATGCCTCACGACCAGAAGCTTTTCCTCAAGCAATTATTCTTTGTGGTGTGCGAGATATTAAAGATTATAGAATCCACACCAAAGAGCATGAAATTATTACAGGTGGCAGTGCTTTTAATATTAAAGCAAAATCAATCAAAATGGGAAATTTTTCTGAGCAAGAGTGCAAACAATTACTTTTAGAACACACTCATGCAACAGGGCAAATATTTGATGAGCTGATATTTCCAAAACTTTGGAGTGACACAAAAGGGCAACCATGGCTTGTTAATGCTCTAGCCTATCAACTTACTTGGGAAAATAGAGAGCTTAGAGATAGAACAAAATTTATTAGTTTTACCCATTACATGATAGCCCGTGAAGAGCTTATTCAAAGCAGAGCTACACACCTAGACCAACTCACAGATAAGCTTAGGGAAGAGAGAGTTTATAATGTAATTGCTCCAATTGTAAGTACAAGTAATATTACACATAATCTTAATCCAAATGATATTTTATATGTAGAAGATTTAGGGCTTAT
>CAMCYC010000018.1 GCA_945883795.1 Sulfurimonas crateris
TTCGTTTTATTTTTAAAAGCATCAAAATAAGAACTAAAATAATTTATCTCTATATTTCGGGATTTGGTGTAAATCTCGAAAAAGATATGATAATTTACAGTGTAATAGATATGAAAATAATCTTGTTTTGTAATACTGAGTTGTCGTAAATCAATATCTGAAAAATATTTTTTACTATCAATATCAACTTCTAAATTTGGTATAGCAAAATAGATTTTTTCTAATTCAACACTAAAATTATTAAGTTTCAAGGCTTTTATAAATTTTCTTTCTTCAAGTGTTTGTAAAAAAGTAGGTTCAATATCTATCTTTAAAAGCTTTGATAATTGAGTAAATGTAAGAAATTTATAATGCAAAAGCATATTAATTACAAGAAGTTCGTTTGTTGTTATCATAAGTTTATTCATATATGAGAAAATCCATAATTTTATTTTTTATAATTGTATCAAAGTGATACAAAAGAACACTTATAAATTATTGGATGTTTTAGGAAAGTTACCAAAACCATTGTATCAAAGGCTTTGGTAGAAGAGAGACTTATTTAGATATTATCACGAATACCTAAATCAGCTACAAGTTTTATATAAGCATCTCTATTTGTTCTTTTAAAGTACTTCATAAGACGACGACGCTGACCAACAAGTTTTAATAAACCAAGTCTTGATGCATGATCTTTTTTAAACGCTTTAAGGTGCTCAGTTAAATCACTAATTCTATTAGTTAAAAGTGCAATTTGAACTTCACTTGAACCTGTATCTGTTGCATTGCGACCAAATTTTGCAATGATTTCCTGTTTTTTAGCCGTATCTAAAGCCATAGTAGCCTCCTGATGGGTATAATAATCTAACAGTTATACAGTGAAGTATAAAATGTTGAAGCGAAATTTTATCAGAAGTTTACTTTACTTTAGTTTTAAAAATCAACTTTTTATTTTTGGGATAAGTTCCTCAGTAATTCCATCGAGAATATCAAATAATTTTCTACTCTCTACTTCCATATCTCTAAAATTATTTATAATACTTTCTTCATTTCTAGCATCCGTTGCTATACCATTTTTCACAAATTCTGCATTCTTTATTACACTTTCATGTACTTTTGCATGTGGAGCATCAATAAGTTTATACCCTTGTGTATGCCCATAATACTTTTTACCATCTCCAAGATACCATTTACCAAGACGACAATTTTTATGGTCAACAAAAAGTGTTAAAGGATTCGCTGAAACAACTGCGGTATAAGCATTTGATTTAAATAGTATATGGTCTATTTTGACTAAAACCATAAAAAGAGCACTACGAATATACTTTGAATACTCAGCCGATGCTTTAGCATTAACTTCAAAGCCTTTGAGTGCAGTAGCAAATTCTTCAACGGTATCAGTAGCCTTTCTAGCTAAACTTGACATCTCATGAGAATTTTGTTGAATATCTTGTGTTTCTTGCTGAAGCGTTGAAATAGTTATGGATATCTCTTGTGTTGCTTTTTGTGTACGCTCTGCTAATTTTCTTACCTCATCTGCTACAACTGCAAATCCACGACCATGTTCACCTGCTCTTGCTGCTTCTATTGCAGCATTAAGTGCTAGTAAATTTGTTTGTTCAGCAATATCTTTGATAAGTTCAACTATTGTTGAAATTTCACTAGAACGCGTAGAGAGTGAAGCAATATTTTGATGATTTGATTCAATTGTTTCTATTAATTGATGAAAAAGTGTTGTAACATTTAACATCGATTCAATACTTCTAATAGCTTCTAATGAAGTATCTTCTGACATTTGTGAAATTTTTTCGACCTCTTGCGAATTGGTAAGTAAATTATTTTGAATCACTTGAAGACCTTGTGCTATCCCTCCACCTAAATCCTGAAGTTTTTCTGTAAAAGCACCACGCAATTGCAGATTATAGCCACTTTCTATAATTTTTATTGATGCATTAGTCATCTCTATGGCACGCTGAAGTGTCGGATTTAAATTTTCACTTTTTGCATAATAAGAAGCTTTATTATCTCCAGCAATATGAATTGCTTTATTTGTTTCGTCTATATAATATTTAAATTGTGAAAGTAAAGAGTTAAACTCGTTTGCTAATTCTTTAATTTCACCTTCACCTACAACAGGTGCAATAATTTCAAAATCTCCTCTTGATACTTTTGTAATTGTTGTTGTAAGCCCTTCAACTGCATCTTTGACAATCATTAATTGCATCCGTAAATATAATGCTAATCCAATATGAAATATACTTACAAAAAGCAAAACTAAAGAAAAACCTAAAAAAAAAGTTTCTAAACCAAAACTTACAACAAAAATGACAAGCTGCCACACATTTGAGATTGCAACATTTTCTAATGTTGAAGACTTCATTTAATATCCTCATATTCTTTAATATACCGAAACTAACAATTTAATTAATCCGATATTTTTTATACATAGACATATTACACTATGTGATGGAATATGTCAACTGAATTTTATTTGAATAATTATTTCAAATAATCATCTTAGAGTCTATTTTAACTTCTTTCGATATAATTCAAATTCTAATTAAAAAAGACTAACCTAAAGTAAAAATAAATGCTCATAACTCGTGCTAGTGAATATGCTATATTATCTCTCATTGTTTTATCAAAAACAAAATTACCTATGGATAGTGAAACTCTCTCCCGTGAGTTATCAATCTCTAAAAGTTTTCTTGCAAAAATACTGCAATCTTTAGCAAAAAGTAATATTTTAAAATCATATAAAGGTGTCAATGGCGGTTTTATTTTAGAAGATGAACCTAGCAATATAAGTATGCTTCAAATCATGTCATCCGTTGAGGGTAAAGCTCCAGCAGTCTTTGATTGTGCTTCATCTTTAGGAGATTGTCCATCCGATAAAGGTAGTATTTGCACCATTTGGCCATTTTTGAATAAACTTCAAGGTAAAATAGACTCTTTCTTAGCAGAACTCACCCTAGCAGATATTTTAGAAGAAGAGTAACAATACATTTGGCAAAAAAGTTTACACTCAGACAACAAGTTGGCACAACTTTAAATTTTCTTTTAGGACAAAGAGATTTAAGTGTCGTGATTTTTGTTATGGCAATTTTGGCCATTATTATTGTCCCCTTGCCATCTGCGTTGCTTGATTTATTGCTTACAATTTCTATAGCAATAGCAGTTTTAATTTTACTTATCTCCCTTTATGTTCCAAAGCCAACAGATTTAACGACTTTTCCTACACTCATCCTCATTATTACGCTCTTTCGATTATCGTTAAATGTCGCTACAACAAGAATGATTCTTAGCCATGGAAATGAGGGTGTTGATGCTGTAAGTGATATTATCAGTAGCTTTGGAAACTTTGTTGTTGGTGGAAATTTCGTTATTGGTATTATCATTTTTTCTATCCTTGTACTTATTAATTTCATGGTTATCACCAAAGGTTCAACAAGGGTTGCAGAGGTTGCTGCTCGTTTTACGCTTGATTCAATGCCCGGAAAACAGATGGCAGTTGATGCCGATTTAAATGCGGGACTCATAGATGATGCTCAAGCCAAACAAAGAAGAGCAGAGATTCTTCGAGATGCAAACTTTTATGGAGCTATGGATGGGTCAAGTAAGTTCGTAAAAGGTGATGCTGTTGCTGGAATTATCATTACACTTATTAATATTATTGGTGGATTTCTTATAGGTGTTTTTCAACATGACATGACTGTAGGTGATAGTGCCTCAACTTTCACATTACTTACTATTGGTGATGGTTTGGTTGGTCAAATTCCAGCACTTATTATCTCTACTGCAACGGGTATTATGATAACTCGCTCTTCTGGTGATGGAGATAACTTTGCCGAGGGTACAATAAATCAAATGATGGGAAATGCAAAAATCATGATGATAGTTGGTTTTATCATGATTTTATTTGCATTAGTTCCTGGACTTCCTACTGCTTCTATGGGATTTGTTGGAATTGTATTTGCCCTGCTTGGATGGGCAATTTACAAATATAATAGAGGTGAACTCACTATTTTAAATGTTGAAGCTATTATTGGTAAAAAAACTCCCGCAGAACAAGCACAAGAAAGAACTGCAAAAAAACCGCAAAAATCAAATGAAGAGATTGCAAAAGAGGAAGAGAGAGCCTTAGAAGATATTTTAAAAGTTGAAATGCTTGAACTTACACTTGGATACCAACTTATCCGCCTAGCCGACAATTCTCAAGGAGGAGATTTATTGGAAAGAATCCGTTCCATGAGAAGAAAAATTGCAAGTGATTATGGATTTTTAATGCCACAAGTAAGGATACGAGACAATCTCCACCTCAAACCTCAACAATACCAAATACTATTAAAAGGGATTCCAATCGGAGAAGGTTCAATAGTTCCTGATAAATTTTTGGCTATGGATAGTGGAATGGCAACAGGTGAAATTAAAGGTGAACCTACAAAAGAACCTGCTTTTGGACTTGATGCCATGTGGATACGAGTTGAAGATAAAGAAGATGCACTTATAAATGGCTACACAGTTGTTGACCCAGCTACTGTTATATCAACACACATGAGTGAATTAATTAAAAGAAACGCTGAAGATTTACTTACCCGCCAAGAGGTACAAACACTTATTAATAAAATTAAAGCGGACTTTCCAATTATTGTTGATGATGTCCAAAAAGTCGCAAGTATTGGTTTAATACAAAGAATACTTAAATCTCTTTTGCATGAGAAAATTCCTCTCAAAGATATGTTAACAATTCTTGAGACAATTGCAGATATTGCAGAATATACAAAAAATGTAGATATTATCACCGAACAAGTGAGAGCTAAACTTTCCCGTGTTATTACTCAAATGTACTCCTCAACTGATGGAGTTATACGCTTACTTACATTTGATACAAAATCTGAACAGATGATGTTGGAAAAATCAAAAGAGCAAGATGGAGTGAGAAATCTTTTTTTAAATGTTGGAGAGATTAATGGACTCATACAAGCAACAAGTGCCAAAGCTGCTGAATTATTACAAAAAGGAGTTTCTCCAGTCGTAATTATAGTAGACCCTCAACTCCGTCGTGCTGTTGCTGAGATTTTTGAGAGATTTTCTCTTGATGTTGTCACACTCTCCCATGCCGAAATAGATTCAAGTGCAACATTTGAAGTCATGGGTTCTATAACAATAAAATAAGGTAAAAAATGCAAGATACAATACACCACCTATCACACATAGACCTTGACGGATATAGCTGTCAATTAATATTGAAATATACTCCTTATAACATTATCAATTATAATGCAAATTATGGAGCAGAGGTCAAATCAAAACTAGAGTTGATTTTAGAAAACATTACTAAAAGTAAAACCTCTGCACTCATCTTGATTACTGACCTTAACCTCACGGCAGATGAATCACGATGGCTTCATGGAGAAGTGATTAAACTCAATGATACTAACAAAGAGGTAAAACTCACTCTTCTTGACCATCATGGAAGTGGTGAAGAGAGTGCAAAGAAATATCCTTGGTATTTTCTTGATACGGATAGATGTGCTACAAAAATTACCTATGATTATGTCAAAGAGCATTTTAAACTCAATGAACCTAAATGGATGAATAAATATGTTAATGTTGTAAATGCAGTTGATTTATGGAAAAAAGAGGAACATAACAACTTTGAATACGGAAAAGTTTGCATGAGGCTTATCACTGAAACAAGAGAACTCAACCGTGTTATGTTCGATAAAGAGGATACTCACTATAAGTTAACGCTTCTTTTTGAAGCTACAAAATTTTTAGATGAAGAAGATGCTAATATTTTACTTGACGAGAAGATACATACACTCAAAAAAGAGTTTTTCAAAACAGATAAAAATGACACTTTAGATAATTTAGCTACAGAATATGTCGTAAAATTATTAGGTAACATGAGAGATACAAATACTATTTACTATAAAGGTTACCGAGGATATTTAAGTTATGGTGTAGGAAATACTTCTATAGTTGGCAATGGCTTTTTAGTTGCTTTTCCTGAATATGATTTTATTGTCGATGTAAGCTATAGAGGTGCATTAAGCCTTAGAGCAAATAACAAAGTAAGCGTATCTCAAATAGCAAAAGAATGGGTAAATGGTGGAGGACATCCAAATGCTTCTGGTGGTAGAGTTATGGGTTTTAAAGAACAATACCGTTATGACAAGGTAAAACAACAAATAGAGCAAATTATCAATGACAAAGAATCAGTTGCAGGAAAATTGGAATATAAAAAAGAGGATTAATTAGACACCATATTATTATGACAGTAAAGAAGGTAAATATTTTAAAAATGTTAGAAGAGAGTTGTTGGACTTGATTGCAGATGAAAATAGAAATGGAAATTTATGAGAAATAGGTTGTATATGTCAAAAAAATATTCAAGTAAACTATCAGAGGAATATAACTTTTTCAAAACTTTTAATATTTTCTTTATTCATCAAATGGCTAAGATTTTAATTTATGAATAGTCTTATTTCAATATGTATTGCAACATACAATGGTGAAAAATATTTAAAAGAGCAGTTAGATTCGTTGGTAAATCAAACTATCCCACCTTATGAAGTGATTCTTCAAGATGATTGTTCTACTGATAATACTGTAGAAATAGCAAAACAATATAGAGATAAATTAAAGTTAAAGATTTATGTCAATGAAAGCAATCTTGGATTTACAAAAAATTTTGAATCAGTTTTACAAAAAGCGACAGGAGATTTTATAGCACCATGTGACCAAGATGATATATGGGAAGCTGGTAAATTGGAAAAACTGAGTGGCTTCATTGGTGACTATAGTCTGGTTTATGCTAATTCTCTTTTAGTAAATAGTGAAGCAGAAAGTTTACATCAAACATTGTCTCAAAAGCTCAAAAATAATTTTATAGATTCACGAAGTGCTTTAAATTTTATCTTTGACAATAGTGTTTCAGCTCACAGTATGCTTTTTAAAAAAGAGTTACTTGGGTACATTTTCCCTTTTCCTACAATAACTTATTTTGATGCTTATATTACAGCGGTAGCTGCTAGTTTGCATGGTGTAGTATTTTGGGATGAATCTTTAGTTTTGTATCGTCAGCACAGTACAAATGCCTTAGCAAAAAAGAAAAAACAAAAGCTATCTTTATTTGTGAAAATAAAAAATAAATTGCAGAAAAAATATGATGCAAATCAACGATTGGTAGCTCAAGTTGATGAATTTTTATCTATTCAAACGATAAATCAAAACGACCATCAAATCTTGGTAGAATTAAAAAGTCATTTAGAACTTTTTGAAAAATGTTGGTTTAATTTTCGATTGTTTAATTTATACTTTTCAAATAGAAATAATTTTTTTGCAATTAGTACAAGAAGTAAGTTTATCATGGCACTCAAAAAATCAATTGGTTATAAACTCTACAAGGTGGCACCATTTTTATGAAAAAAAACATTGATATATCATTTATAACTATTAACTACAATTCAAGTCATTACACTATAGAACTTATTAAAAGTATTCAAAAATTTACAACGATAGAGTATGAAATCATCATGGTAGATAATGCTTCGCAAGAGGAAGACTTTAAGATTCTTGAAGCTTTTGTTGGAGAGTTTGATAATATTAAACTGATTAGAAATCGTATTAATGCAGGTTTTGCAAGTGGAAATATGCTTGGAGTTAATTATGCAGATGGAGAGTATTATTTTTTTATAAACAATGACACAGAACTTTTAAATGATTGTGGGATGATTATGAAAAGCTATTTGGATGCTCATCAAAGTATAGCTTTGGCAACTGCTAAAGTAAATGATGAAAATGGTAAATTTTCATCCTCTTATAAGCTTTTTCCGTCACTTTCAAAAGAACTGTTTGGTAATAGTTTCGCTAGAAAACTTAGTAAAAATAATTTTCCAAGTAATAAAATACAACTTGATATTCCAACTTTAGTAGAAGTTGTGAGTGGTTCTTGTATGTTTTTTAGAGCTGATGATTTTTGTGAAATAGGAGGATTTGATACTGCTTTTTTTCTTTATTGTGAAGAGGAAGATATCTCAAAAAGAGTTTGGAATAGTGGAAAAGAGGTTGTTTTTTTGCCAGAAGCGGAGATATATCATGTAAGTGGAGGAAGTACACAAAAAAGTTTTGAGATAGAGAGAGAATATTATATTTCTTATAAACATCTTTTATATAAACATTTTAATTCTTTGAGTGCTTTTGTATTATTATTTTTACAGATATTTAAACTTTTAAGAAGAAGTTTTAAGAGAAAAAATGGATGGAAACTATTTTTATTTGGACTATTCGGATTTAAGAATAAAAATAGTTTGAGATATATTCAAAAGATTAATTAGTGTGTATTAATCCCTAATTCACAGATATATTCTCCCTTAAGCTCCCTCTCTCTCATAAGTGCTACTTGTTTTGTAGCATCTCCTCTATCGTGTGCTTTGTGCCAAAGATGAAACATATTAGCGACATTTTTACAAGACTTCAATTTGAGTCCATAAGCTCTAAATCGCCAATCCAAATCCATATCATCAGATACGGCAGTTTCTCCATAGCTTTCATCAAAACCATTGATGGTCATCATGTCTTTTTTCCAGCAAGAAAAATTGCATCCTAATATACTTGTGTTTCTTTGTTTTTGTTTTATAAAAGTTTTATATATCAATCCTTTTGGGTTGAGATAAATGCCTTGTTCAAATCGTGTTTCTTTATCAAAAGCTAGATAGAGATATTTTGTTAAAAGATTTTTTTCTATATCAAATGGATTAACTTCGTTGTTGAGTATTTTTTCTGTTACATTTTTTGGGAGATTGAGCCTTCTTCCTGACAATACAGAGCCTTCTTCGGCAAGTGATACATGACCTTCAATAAAAGTAGAATACAAAATACAATCTCCATCTATAAAGATAAGATATTCTCCTGTTGAGGCTAGTAGACCATTATTTTGACTTCGTGCTTTTTGTACTCCTAAGTCTTCTTGAGTAGTATGTTTAATATCCAAATCTTGAATAGTCTCAATATATTCTTTCATTTTTGAAGAATTCCCATCTTCAACGATTATAACCTCAAAGTTCTTATAAGTTTGGTCTTTTAAAGTTTTTATTATCAATCTTAAGGACTCTACATTTTTATAAACAGCTACTATTAAACTAACTTTCATCTATAGACCCTTCTTCTATTGTCATTTCTATCCTTTATTCTCTTTTGAAGTATTGTAACATAGTAGATTAAAGGATACAGAGAAAATAGAGGAGTCAGGTTTTGGAATACACAAGAATATGCTATCTTTCCAATAATATTTTGATTCATTTTTATGTAAAAACAAAATCTTAATGACATGAAGATTAAATATCAAGATATGTTGATATAATGATGAAAAAATAAAGGGGAAAGCGTTATGGTATTAGCGATATTGGTTTTTTTAACCACTTTGATATTTGTGATTTGGCAACCAAAAGGTCTTCAAATTGGTACTACAGCAGTTATTGGTGCTTTTGTGGCTCTTTTGGTAGGCGTTGTAAATTTTGGCGATGTTTTGAGTGTTATAAGTATTGTTTGGGATGCTACTTTAGCATTTATTGGTATTATTATCCTCTCAATGGTTCTTGATGCAATAGGTTTTTTTGAATGGTCAGCCATCAAAATGGCAAAACTTAGTGGTGGTAGTGGCAATAAAATGTTTGTATATATTCTTCTTTTGGGTGCGGTTGTTTCTGCTTTTTTTGCTAATGATGGAGCAGCACTTATTTTAACACCAATTTTACTTGCAAAGATGAAATATCTCAAAATGAAACCTTTAGCAATTTTTGCATTTTTGATGGCAGGAGGATTTATTGGTGATAGTGCTTCTAATCCTCTTGTTATCTCAAATTTAACCAATATTGTCACTGTTGGATATTTTGATATTGGATTTATTGAGTATGCAAAAAATATGTTTTTGCCAAATTTATTAGCTATTTTTGCTTCCATTGTTGTTTTATGGGTTTATTTTAGAAAAGATATTCCTTTGGTTGTAGATGTTTCAACATTACCTAAACCAGAAAGTGTGATTAAAAATAAAACCATGTTTACAATTTCTTGGTTTTTTTTAGCTCTTTTGATGGTTGGATATTTTATTGGAGATTATTACCATTTACCTATAAGTTTATTTGCTCTTGGTGGAGCATTACTCTTTTTGATAATTGCAAATTATTACAAAGCAGTAAAACCTCTTATGATAATAAAAACAGCACCATGGCAAGTGGTTTGGTTTAGTATTGGGCTTTATGTGGTTGTATATGGACTTAAAAATGGAGGTTTTACAGATATTATCGCTTCATGGATAATGGAGTTAAATACACAAGGAACTACTATTGCTATTATTGGAACTGGATTTTTATCAGCGGTTATAAGCTCTATCATGAATAATATGCCAACAATTATGATTATGGATATAGCCATTGATAAAGTTGGATATATTGGGCATGAAGCATTAGTATATGCAAATATTTTAGGCTCAAATTTAGGACCAAAAATGACACCTATTGGCTCTCTTGCCACACTTCTTTGGCTTCATGTTTTGGCTCAAAAAGGGGTGAAAATTGGTTGGGGCGAATACATGAAAGTTGGATTAGTTGTCACACCTATTGTTTTATTAGTTGCTTTACTCGGACTCATCTAAGCAGTTATCGCTTTTGCAACGGCATATCCACTAGCCCATGCAAAAGCAAAATTATAACCACCTCTTTTGCCAACAATATCTAAAACCTCTCCACAAAAATAAAGGTTTTTTTGTTTAAGTGATTCAAAAGTTTTTGGATTTATTTCTGTGGTATTTACTCCACCACCACTTACTTCTGCATGGCGAAATCCATGCGTGTCTATCACTTCAAATTTCCAATTTAATATCTCATTGGCAATTTTTTTTGCAACTTTTATATCAATATTCTCATGAGAGATTTTCAAATTATTTAAAATTCCTTCTGCCATTTTCATGGGGATAATCCCAATTAAAATATCTAAAATAGAAAAATTTGAAGCGAGTTTATAAATATGGTTTGAGAGTGTTTGGGAATTGAAATTTGGTAAAAGATTAAGCGAAATGCTTACATGTGCAAACTCCATCAAAGCAATACTTGCTCTTTGAGAAATATCTAAAATGGCAAATCCAGAGATTCCATAATCTGTAAATAAAATATCTCCATAAGTGGTACTATCTTTTTTATGATTGATAAAAAGGGTTACTTGTGCTTGTGTTTTTGCACCAGAATTTTTTTGAAATGAGTTTTTGAGATGGAGTTGTACAAGGCTAGGATAAGTTGGGATAATAGTGTGTCCAAACTCTTTTGCAAAAAGGTGACCATCATTATTGCCACCCAAATGTGTTCCTGCTTGTGAGCCTGTGGCAATAACAACTGTGTCATGCAAAGAAAACAAACTTTTAATGTTGGTGATTTTTGTATTTGTATGTACAATAACCCCTAATTTTTTTGCATAATCTTCTAAAAGTTTGGCAACTGATTTTGCTTCATTACTTAGCGGATATGCTCTTCCATCTTCTTTAATATCGAGTAAAAGTCCAATGGTGTTGGCAAATTTTTCAAATTCCAAAAATCCAAAATTTTTGAGTGCTTCTTCGACAAATTGGGGATTTTCTCCAAAAAAATCATGTACACTTAAATTTTTATTGGTGATATTACATCTCCCATTTCCAGAAACTAAAATCTTTTTTGCAGGTTTTGGGTTTTGTTCATAGAGTTCTACATGAGCTTTTGCTTTTGCACAAAATATTGCACATAAAAGCCCAGAAGCTCCAGCTCCTACAATAGCAACTCTCATTAAAGAGTCACTATTTTTGCACCAAATCCACCAATATGGGCAGGTGCATCTTCAAATTTTTTTACTTTTGGATGTGTTGTTAAAAAGTTCTTTACAGCATAAGAGAGTTTTCCAGTTCCCATGCCATGATAAACTATTACTTCATCCCAGCCAGAAATAAGGGCATCTGAGAGAAATTTATCTAAAACTTCTAAAGCTTCATCACTCCGCAAACCATGTAAATCACATTTGAGTCCTGCTTTTTTTTCAACACTTACTTTCACATCTGTTTGAGATTTTCGTTTAATAATTTGTGTATGTTTGAGTTGTTTCATTTTGACACGAAGTCGCATCCCCTCAACCTCTATCATGGCATCATCTTGTCCAGTCAAAGAGAGAATAGTTCCACTTTTACTATGGTATTTTACTGTATCGCCCACTTCAAATTTGATGGGTTGTACTGTAGGCTCTTTTTTTTCCTCTTTTGGAAGTTGTTGGTTTGCTTTATTCATGGCTCTATGAATTGCTACACTATCACCCGCTTTTGCAGCAATTTTTGCGGCATCTATCGCTTCTTGATAGCTTCTTTTAAGTGCTTCTTTTTGTGCATGAAATTCTGTAAAAGCTTTCTCTTTTTGCTCTTTGAGGTCAAGTTTTTTTGCTTCTAATTTGGCTAAATGTTCATCAACTATTTTATGTTTTTGTTTGAGTTCTCGCTCTAGTTGTGAGCCTCGCTCAATTAAAAGATTGAGTTTTTCGCTGTTGTCTCCATACACAATTTTTGCTTCATGAACAAGTTTATTGGGTATTCCATAACGACTAGCTGTTTCAAAAGCGTAACTTTTACCAATAATCCCTTGCATAAATTCATAAGTTGGGATGCGTAACTCTTCATCATAAATTGCTGCCATCAGTTCTACATCATCACGGTCTGCCATTAATGCAGCGAGTCGTTTATGGTGCGTTGTTACTACTATTTTTTGTCCACGATTTACTAAATCATCGAGTATCACTTTAAAAAGTGCCGCAGCTTCATCGCTATCAGTTCCTAGTTCTATCTCATCCACACCAACCAAAGCACCGTTATATGTAAAAATTTTAGAAAACTCTTGCATACGACCAGCAAAAGTTGAGATGTCATTTTTGACATTTTGAGGGTCATCTATAATGGCTAAAATATTTTTAAATGAACCAATATGTGATTTATTTTCATCAATCGCCATGGGGATAATATATTTTGCCATAAAAGCAGAAGCTAAAATAGATTTTAAAAGCATGGTTTTTCCACCAGCATTTACACCCGTAATCATAAGAATATTTTTTGAAAAATCTACATGGATTGGTTTTGCTTTGTGCAAAGCAGGGTGGATAAAACTATTTAAAATTATTTTAGAATCACTTTTTGATTTTATAAGTTGGAGGTTTTGGGCTTTTGCAAATAAAACTCTGGCTTGGTAGTTATCAAATCTATCAAACTCTTTATCTATAAAAGCGATAAAATGTTGTAATTCTGCTAATTTTGATGAAAATTCTTTGGCATAATTGTAAAAAATAACTTCCCGTTCTTGTTCAATATAACGGATTTGCTCTTTTGATTTTAAGATACTATCAGGAGAAACATAAAAAAAGCCTCCACTACTTCGAGCAACGATTGCACCTTTGAGCACATGGTTAAAACCACCACGAACAAGTAAACACTCCTCATCATTGATAAAATGTATTTGAGAATCTACTAAATAAGATGCAAGTTTGGAAGTGTTTAGAAGTCGTTTGAGTGAGTCTGCCATATTGTTTTTATGCTCTTTAATTCTCGCACTCAAACCATACAGTGTTTCATCGAGTGATTCATTAAAGTGACCGTCATGCGTAAAATATTGGTCAATCTCATTAAATTTTTCATCAATAACAAACTTATTCATCCACTCCCCGATAAGACCATCGAGTTCACGGTTTTTAAAGTAGCGAAAATAACGAACCACTTTGATAATCTCAAAGATTTGTTCAAAATGTAAAACACCTCTTTTTTTGAGGTGATTTTTAATATTTGAAAAATTACTGATTTTTGGAGGTGCTTTGAACTCTATTTTATCGAGTGCTTTGATATAGCGAAAATGAAGCTCTTGGTCGCCTTCAATATAAAGGGCTGTATCTCGTGCAAAAAACTGTTGAAATAAAGTGATATGCTCTTTTAAATCGAGTTGATTAATAAGCAACTCAGTTTTAGATTTGTTAGAAGTATCTACTTGCACTGGTATGCGCTCACCATTTGACCATAAAATGGTGTATTCTTTTTGCCGATAAATGTGTAAGTTCCTATGCTAAGGGTGTAATTTGTACTATTGACATCTATACCATCACAGTCTACTGTTTTATTTTGGTTAAACTTTATTACAACGGTTTCTATAATTTGTCTTTGTCTTTGACTATATGCATTAAAAGCTATAGCACCAGAGATGAATATTAAAAGAGCGATAGTAATCATGATTTTTTGCAATTTATTTAATTCTGTAAAATAGTGCATAGCACTAAAAAATAATCCAGCAACGATAAAACCAACTATATATGCCATTAATGAGTTCCTCTAATTTGATAAGTGATATCACCAGCACCAAAGCCTATAATAAGACCTTTGTTTATAAATTTTACAATTTTCTCATCTTTGATAATAGCAATTGTATTGTCAGTTCTTGTGATTTTATCTGCTATAGTGAGGTTGTAATTCTTAAATTTTTGTTGAAAATCTATCTCTCTTATAGCTTCTCCAGCTGCCCAAACAGGTAAAATAATCAGTTCTTGCGAGCCTTCAAAACAATGAGTAAATGCTTCAAGATTATCAATTGTTCGTGAATATTTATGTGGTTGCCAAATAGCTGTGATTGTGTCAAAACCTTTAAGTGAGGCATACTCTTTCACTGATTGAAAAGTTGCTTTTATCTCTGTAGGATGATGCCCATAATCATCAATAATGACACATTCTGTTTGTATTCCAACAATATCAAACCGTTTTTTTATCCCTTTGAAATTAAGCAAGTTTTCTCGGATATCTTCAATATCCATCGATTTATTTGCTGCTAAAATAGCTAAAGAAGCATCAAGTGCAATATGTCTTCCAAATCCCCAAACATCAAATGTGCCTAAATCTTTAAGTGTAAATCTTGTATGTGGTTGGTCATCTCTGAGTACAAATTCCACATCTAAAATATCTTTACTTGGATACAACCAATGCGCCTCTATTTCACCTATAAGTTTGGATAAAAAAGGGTCTTCAGCATTTAAAACACGCATTGTTGCTAAATTTATAAATGTTTTGTACGATTCATAAAAGAGTTCATAGTTGTAATTATAATATTCCATATGCTCAGGTTCTGCATTGATAACGATAGCGCAATATGGGTTAGAGTTGAGAAAACTTCCATCACTCTCATCTGCTTCAAAAATCATGACATCGGTTGAGGCATCATAACGAATATTTGAGCCAAATGCTTTGGATTCTGCACCTATCATGGCAGAACCATTCATAATTGCGGTGAGTATTGCGGTGGTTGTACTTTTGCCATGTGCACCAGCAACAGAATACACTTTTGAACTTTTTAATATCTCTGCAAGTGCTTCTCTTCTTGCTAAAACTTCAATACCTTTTGCTTTTGCCGCAACTATTTCAGGATTATTAGAACGGATAATTGCAGAATGGATTACTAAATCTTGATTTGTAATAGCTGATTCATCATGGGGAATTATAATTTTAATTCCCATTTTTTTTAATTTTTTGGTGAGTAGAGAGTCTGAAATATCCGAACCACTTACTTCATGTCCTTTGTAGTGCATGTACTGTGCAAGTCCAGAGATTCCAATACCTCCGATACCTATAAAATGAATTTTTTTATTTGTCTCTTGTATCAATTTTTTTTACCTTTTGTTTTTGCATTGTCTAATAATTTTTGTGCTTTATCTTTAAATTGACTAATATAAAAAGTACCTGCATCTTCTGTTGCTTTAATATCTGCTATCTCATACACAAAATCATCAAGTGAGAGATTTTCTGCAGATGCAATCCAATGAAGTTTGAGTGCTGATGAAAATTTTTCATCATTACTAAGACCACTTAAAACTTCAAATAAGGCACTTGCATCGGCTACTTGTTTTGCGCTGTAATGCTCAATTGCATATTCATATAAGGCTCTAAGTGTTGCAAAATCTTGTACCTCGTTCATGTCCATAACTCGGTGTGCTTCTAGCGTATTTGTTAAATTTTCTAATGCTAAATCAAGAATATTTGCATAAAAACCACCTAAAGCATCTTCATCAAATAAATCTAATGCAGTTTGTTCTAAAACATACAATCCAGCTATATCTCCATTTTGTTGTGCTTGGAGCACTTTTGCTTTTAATTCTTCAACTTCGTTCATGATAAACACTCCTTAATTCTGAGTAGGGCACTTTTTATTTTTTCTGGATTTTCAACTAAAGCGATACGGATAAAATCTTTTCCCGGATTGATTCCGTTATGGTCATCTCTTGCCAAATATTCTCCTGGAAGTACTTTTACATTGTACTCTTTGTAGAGTTTTTTTGTAAATTCCAAAGGCTCTGGTACTTTAAGCCAAAGATAAAAGGTAGCTTCTGGAATTGCAACTCCTAATATCTCTTTTGCTAATGCAAAGTTTTCTTTGTAAATTTCTCGTGACACCTCGACATGCTCTTCATCACTCCAAGCCGCTGCTGCTGCACTTTGGAGTGGAAGAGGTGAAGCACATCCAAGATAAGTTCTGTATTTGAGATACTCATGTAAGATTGTGGCATCACCTGCAATATATCCAGAACGAAGCCCTGGAGCTGAGGAGCGTTTTGAGATAGAGTTAATTACTAAAACATTTTTAAATTCATAATTTCCTACATGGATTGAAGCTTCTAGGAGTGAAGGGATTGGTTTGTTTGTATAAATCTCGCTGTAGCACTCATCATTCAGAAGAACAAAATCATGTTTGAGTGCAAGTTTTATCCAAACACCTAGTTCCTCTAAACTTAAAACTGAAGTGGTTGGATTATTTGGAAAATTTAAAATGACTAAATCACATTGAGTTAATTCATCTTCATTGATAATAGGTTTAAAACCATTATTTTCATCTAAATTTAAAAGAAGCATTTTTGCTTTTGAAGCGATAGCCGCACCTTCATAAATTTGGTAAAAAGGGTTTGTAAAAGCCATAAGAGGCTCTTTTTTGTCAAAAAGTAAAAATTGAGGAAAATTAAATAATACTTCTCGAGTGCCAAAAGTGGGAATAAGTTGCTCATCACTCAGTTTTGTGTTAAATCGTTTTTCGATAAATCCTCGTTGCGCATCTCTTAAATTATCTTCACCGTTTGTTTTTGGATATTTCCTAAGTAAATCAGAATTGTCACAAAGTTCTCTTTGTATAAAATCTGGTGTTTCAAACTGTGGTTCACCTATGGTCAAAACAGATGGTAAATAATTTGTGTTAGGTTGAATATTGGATAGTAAAGTATTGAGTTTTTCAAATGGATAGGGTTCAAAGTTCATGTTGTAGTTTGTGTCCTTATAAAATCGCGGTATTATATCTAAATACCATTAGAGCTGATTGAATGGTGTTTGAATAAAATTAAAATGAGAGTATAATTTTTGCATCAAGTTTAAAGGATTAGAGTTATGAGAATTTTTATTCCCGTTGTGTTGGCATTTTTATTTGTAGGTTGTAGTGATAATGTGCAAGATGCACAAAAAGTAGAAGCAACTCAAGCTGTAGCAAAAGAGGAAACAGAGGCTATTGCCCAACTCAAAGCTAAAGCTATTAAAGAAGAAGTTGCAAAACAAAATGAGATACCACAACCACCGAGTATACCAACAATTCCAACTGCAGAAATTGTAAAAGCAGTGGAAAAAGTAAAAATAGAAGCATCAAACGAAGTTGAAGCTCTTAAACAAGTTGTTGACGAGGGGAAAACTCTTTATATTAAATGTGCAGCTTGTCATGGCTCAAATGGTGAAAAAGCAGCTCTTGCTAAATCTCAAATTATTAAAGGTTGGTCTGTAGCTAAAGTTACAGAGGCTTTGAATGGATATAAAAATGGAACTTATGGTAACGCTATGAAAGCTGTCATGAAAGGACAAGCTTCTGGTCTTAGCGATACTCAGATAAAATCTTTAGCTGAATATATCTCTTCTTTGTAGATATTTTTTAGAGAGTAGGGCATAAGATTATAGCTCTACTCCTTCCCAAAATTCATCATAGCTTAGATTTGTGAGAGCGGTTTCATCTGTTGATTTTGTATTGAGAAGTTTTTTCATAAGTTCTATATGATAACTTTCTTGGTAGTTGATAAAATCAAAAAATTTGGATAATTTTTCATCTTTGATAGCTTTGCTTAAAGTTGTGCACATCTCTTTTGCCGCTTTTTCTTCAGCAATCCCATCGTGTACAAATTTTCGTAAATCTTTTACCACATAAGTCATAGGATGAAGTTCTCTTGGAAGACTTAAGATGCCAAGTTTTGCCATCATGTTGCCAAATGATTTAAGGTGAAAATGGGATTCGTCTATAAGGTCTTGAAATACATTAAAATGCAGAGCGTTTTTAGTGCGTGCTTGCATGTAAGAATACACTAAAATGAGTTCATACTCTTTATAAGATTCTTCAAATAAAAACATGGTCAGTGCATCTATTTGGTCTTGTGCTAAATCACTATTTGACCAAATGCGTTGTTTGTTAAAAGCAGTTATCGCTTTGTCATTGGAATTTTCTGATAGAACTTCAGAGAGATATTCGAGCAGATAGTTATCATCGGTTTTGATTCTCTCACCCAAGATAGAATCTGGATAAAATGCTTCTATATTTTTAATCTCTGTAACTAAAGCATAAAGAATTTCAAAAACACTTTCTCTTTTTATAAGTTTCATATCTCGGTCATAGTTATATTCATCTTCATTCGCCAAAAGCTCTGAGCCAATCCATTTCATATGACGAAAAGCGATTTGTGAAAAATCATAGAGTCGTGATTTTATGACTTCATCATGAATAGCAAAAGATGCAAAAATAATACTTAGCCAAAGCTCATGTTTTTTTTGATAGAAATTAGTCATTTTTTTCTCCTATTTCGCAACTTTCTTTCATTTTAAAAAGATGCATCTCTTCAATTTTACCGCTTGTAATATTTTCGTAGTTTTTGAGAGAAGCGATAAAAGAGCTAAAAACGATATCTGCACAAACTTGCTGTTGCATTGTCATAACACCTAATTTTTGATTCATTTTTTTTATTGCGTCTTTGGCGTAATTTATATCATTATGGATAATCATTTCAGAAAACATGGAGCCAATAACTACGGTATCTTGACACCCATTTGTCGCATATCTTGCATCTGTGATAGTTTCACCATCAAGAAGTGTATAAAATATAACATACTCTCCAGTTTTTTCATCGACTGCAACACCAATACATGAAGGGTTATCTAGTTTTCCGTAATTTTTAGGGTCCATCAAGTGTTCTAAAGTTTCAGCACTCATCCCTTCTGGTAATTTTGTATTTTCAAACATATCTGTTGAATCCTTTTTTTTGTTGAACTTCTATTATTAGAAGTGTAACAAAATAAGAGTAAAATTATAAAATTATAAAATTATTTTTTAAAGAGAGCTTCATGAATTCACTTCCAAAACTTCTACGATTTTTATTCGTTTTTATCTCATCATTGACACTTTTATTTGTATTGATGCGAGTCGCTTTTTATTTGACATTTAATGACCCAGTTTCTCCATTGACTCTCCATGATTTACTCAAATCCATGTGGCTTGGATTTCGATTTGATTTACGCATGGTTGTCATAATGGTTGCACCTTTGTTTTTTCTTGGTTGGATAAAATGGCTTTCTCCATTTCGATATAACATAGCACGGAATGTTTGGTTAAGCTATTTAAGCCTTATTTTTTCCATTTATGCACTTTTTTATGCGGTGGATTTTGGATATTATGCCTACTTAAGCACTCGACTTGATTTTACTTCGGTACGACTTTTGGAGGATTTGAGTATCTCTGCTGAGATGGTTTGGGAGAGTTACCATGTGGTTTGGATAACACTTGGACTTTTGGCTACGAATCTTAGTTTTATCTATTTGACACACCAACTTTTTAAAAAAATTAGTGTGCAAAAAGATGGAAATTTGTCCATGATAAAAGGTGTTTTGATAGGATTTATCTCATTTTTAATGATGTTTGTCATGGGATATTCAAAACTTTCTCAATACCCACTTCGCTGGAGTGATGCCACTTTTTCAAAACATCCGTTTGCAACACAACTTACTTATAATCCAATCCATTATTTTTTGGACACTTTCAAAAATGGTCGTGTAGCATATGATGAAAACAGAGTAAAAGAGTATTATCCAATAATTGCAGAGTATTTGGGTATCAAAAATCAAGATATAAAATCGTTAAACTTTCATAAAAGAGTTATCCCAACCAACCCTATTGGTAAAAATCCAAATGTAGTGATTATAATCATGGAGTCTTTTGCATCTTATAAATCAAGCCTTTCAGGTAATCCGCTGAATCCATCTCCTTATGTTCAAGAACTCGCAGATAATGGAATTTATTTCAAGAATTATTTCTCGCCTACTACGGGAACAGCTCGTTCTATTTACTGTACACTGACAAGTTTGCCAGATGTAGAACTTACAGGAACTTCAAGCCGTAACCCTTTGATTGTCAATCAACACTCCATAGCACATGATTTCAAAGCGTGTGAAAAATCTTATTTTATTGGTGGGTCTGCTTCATGGGGAAATATTCGAGGGATGTTAAATCAATCTTTGGATAATTTGCATTTGTATGAAGAGGAGGAGTATGAAGCTCCTAGAACTGATGTTTGGGGAATTTCAGATATAGATTTAGCCCATGAAGCAAATGGATTTTTATCCAAAATGAAAGAGCCATTTTTTAGTGTCATTCAAACCTCTGGAAATCATCGACCTTATACCATTCCCGATAACTCTTATGGGTTTAAAATAAGAGAGGATATTAGCGAAACAGAGATTCAAAAATATGGTTTTGCCTCACTCGAAGAGTATAACTCTTTTCGATTTATGGATTATAGTGTTGGGCATTTTATGGAAGAAGCCAAAAAAAGCACTTATTATAAAAACACCATTTTTGTATTTTATGGCGACCATGGCATTTCAGGTAATTCAGGTCAACATGTACCAAAAGGGGAAAGCAGTTCAAATCTTGATTTAGGTGCACTTAGAGTTCCTTTTATTATATATTCGCCACTTATAAAAGAGCCTAAAGTGTATGACAAAGTGGTTTCAGAACCAGATGTTTTACCAACAATTGCATCTATGATGAATATCTCTTATATCGCTACAACAATAGGAAGAGATATGTTTGATACGCAGTTTGATGATAAGCGAGAAGTGTTTACAATTACGCACTCTTCTAATCCATTGATTGGTTTATTGGGTGAAAGATACTATTTTAGAACACGCTATGATGGAACTATGAGTGGACTTTATGATGCGTATAGTGATGAGCCATTAATTGACCATGCAAGTGAGAATCCAGAATTGTTTCAAAAGATGAAAAATTTAACTTATGGAATTTTTGAAACTGCTAAATATATCCCATATTTTAATAAGCGAGAAGATGTAAAATAGAGATGATACATATTGCCTCATGTAAGTTCAAATACGATAAAGAGATAGTTGTAGACATGAATTCTTTGAAGATACAAGAGGGTGAACACCTTTTTTTGCATGGAAAAAGTGGCACTGGAAAAAGCACTTTTTTAAATCTTTTGTGTGGCGTTTTAGAACCTACATCAGGGGAGATTGAAGTTTTCAAAACGAAGCTTGGTTTGCTTAGTCATGCACAAAAAGATAAATTTCGTGCAGATAATTATGGCACGATATTTCAGCAATTCAATCTTTTGCCCTATTTGAGTGTGGAGGAAAATATCGCATTAGCATGTGAGTTCTCAAAACTCAAAACCTCACAAGTTAAGAATATCAAACAAGAGATTGCAAGTTTACTTGAGGCTTTAGAGCTTTCAGTAGATTTAAAAACATCTGCTATGTATCTAAGCGTAGGACAGCAACAGCGGGTTGCAGTGGCAAGAGCTTTGATAGGAAAACCAAAAATTATTATCGCTGATGAGCCAACCTCTGCACTTGATAGTGATACAAAAGAGCGGTTTATGCAGTTGCTTTTTAGACAAGTTGAGGCACAAAACTCTACTCTTATTTTTGTAAGCCATGATAAATCCCTCGCATCAAATTTTGGGAGAGTGATTGATTTTAGTGACATTAATAAGGTAAAGAGATGATTTTTAGGCTCACTTATAAAAGTATCTTCAATCGTAAAACCACTTTTTTATTATCAGTTTTTTCAATTGCTATTAGTGTATTTTTACTTTTAGGGATTGAGCGAATGGTTAAAAGTGCAAATACTCATTTTTTGAATACCATCAATGAAACTGACATGATAGTAGGGGCATCAAATGGTTCATTGGATATTTTACTCAATCTTATTTTTCATATTGGTGATGGTCTGAGTGAGATAGAATATAGCTCTTATGAAAAGATTTCTCATTTTGATGAGGTGGCATGGAGTGTTCCTCTTGCTATTGGAGATTCGTTTGAGGGGTTTGATGTGGTTTCCACTAATAGCGATTTTTTTAAATATTATAAATATAGTTCAAAAAAACTTTTGGCATTTGAATCAGGTGGTAATTTTGAGGGTTTTTATGATTTGATACTTGGTGCAAATGTGGCAAAAAAACTAAATTTAAAACTTGGAGATAAAGCGTATCTTTCCCATGGAAGTTCAAAACATATCCATAAAAATAGAGCTTTTAAAGTCAGTGGCATTCTCAAAAAAAGTGCAACTCCAAATGATGATTTAGTGTTTATGCAACTTGTAACAGATGAAGCGATACACATGGAGTGGCAAAGTGGTCATTTTATAGATATGTACATAAGTAATGAAGAGTTATCGTACATGCATATTATTCCCAAACATATAAGTGGAATTCTTTTAGGACTTAAAAATAAAATTCAAATTTTAGGGATGCAAGAAAAAATTAATCATGACAAAGAAGAAAATCTGAAAGCAGTTATTCCAGCAAAAGCGTTGAGTAAACTTTATAAACTTATGGAAAATTTTCAAGATGTTCTTTTATTGATTTCAAGCATGGTTTTTGTAGGGGCAATTTTTACTATGCTCTCCTCCATGTTTGCGACTTTAGGTGAGAAAAGAAGAGAGATAGCAATTTTGAGAAGTTTGGGTGCGAGTGTGAGAGTGATATTCACACTTTTTGCGATGGAGTCATTTTTGATAGTTTTGGGTGGAATTGTTCTTGGAAATATTCTTTTGAGTATTGGTTTATTTTTTGCGAATCACTTTTTATCTGTGAACTATTTGCCAGATTTGCAAGAGGTTTTGATGCTTTTTGTGATGATAATTATTGCAGTTGTAGCAAGTATTATTCCAGCTATAAGCTCGTATCAATATAGTTTGCAAGATGGTTTGATGGTAAAATCGTAATGATAAAAATATTTTTGAATCTTTTTATAACACTTTTTTTCCTTGCATGTTCTGATATGCCAAGTTATGAAGTAGATAATTGGGGTAGTTTAATTGACCCAAATTTTAAGCAAGATGAGGTTGTAGCTTTGTATAAAGCACAAATAAAAAAAGTAAAAGAGGGTTCAAAAGAGGAAATTCTCATTTATGCAGAGCTTCAAGAAGCACTTAAAAAAGCGGGAAATAATAAAGCCATGGATGGAAAAAAAGTAAAATTAGATGGATATTTAGTACCTATTGACACTGATGCTGAAAAAGTAAATAAATTTTTGTTTTTTCCAAACCAAGCTGCATGTATCCATGTTCCAGCTTCACCTGCAAACCAAACTATTTATGTCATGACAAAAAAAGATGAAGGTGTTTTAATGGAAGATGCGTATGAGCAAATAACTGTTTATGGAATCTTGAAGCTTCAAACAGCAAAGGTTTCTACTGGAACTGCTTCTTTTATCATAGAAGATGGCGTGACTCATTTAACTCTTTAAATTTTATGAATCATTCAATTCTCATGCCTTCTTTATATTTTAAAACGGTATCCCTCGGCTCTTACACATTCAATTATTCCATCAGGCATAAATCTTCGAATCTCTTTTATATGAGAAGCTATGGTGTTTGCTTTTATGAAAACATCATCCCACACTTCCTCTATAAGAACTTCATAAGTGACTGTATTATTTTTGTGTTCAATAAGTAATTTTAAAACTTTTCTTTGTATTTTTGTAAGTTTTACAATTTCACTTTTATCATAGAGCTGTTCGCTTTGTAAATCAAATATTAAATCTTCACTGATTGTAATCTTTGTATAATCTAAATTATGGAGCAATTGTTGCATTCTTAACCATAACTCTTCTAAATTAAATGGCTTTTTAAGGTAGTCAGAACATCCTAAATTGTACCCTTTTTTGATACTTTCTATGTCAGTATATGCTGTCATAAAAATGGTAGGAAGTTTTGGATTTACCCGTTTAATCCATTCTAATACTTCAAATCCTGTAGCACCAGGTACTTCAATATCTAAAATTGCAATATCTGCTTTAAGACTACAATTTTGAAGCAATTCTGCACCATCTGTATAAGCTTTAACACTCATGCCTTTGAATTCTAAATACTCTTTGATATTTGCGTTGAGTAAATATTCATCTTCTAGTAAAATAACTTTCATAGAATGTCTTTGTAAATTTTTGGTATTTGGTATGTAAATATTGTTAGAGAGTTCTTGGAAATTACAGTTGGTTGAATCATATAAGCACGGCAAATAGAAGCAACAATGTCAAGACCAATCCCCATCCCAATTTGCTCAAAATTTTCTCTGTATCCATCTTCAAAAATTTTATTTGGATTTTTAATAACACTGCCACTATTTTGACATGAAAACTCCACACTCTTTTCATGATTTATTACTCTCATGGTTATGATAGTGTCCATTTTTGCATATTTTACTGCATTGGATAAAGTATTATCGATAACTCTTAATAAATCTACTTTACGCATTTTTACAAAGCTTTTACTCTCTCCCTTAAAGTCAATGACTATATTTTTTACATTCGCAAGAGAAACCATAAAATTGATTCTTTCATGTACAAATTTTCCCAAATCTATTTGGATTAGCTCCTCTTCTTGTTTTGTACTGCTTAATGAATAGTATAAATCATCATAGACTAATTGAAGTGTTTTTGATGCAACGGCAATGGCATCCATGTAACGATTGTTACCATGTTTTATATTTTGCATCTCTAATGATGTGTTGATAATAGCTAAAGGGTTATAAAGCTCATGATAGGACCTTCGTAATAAACTCTTGAGTGATTTAAGAATCATTCTTTTATGAAGATGTAGCAATATTCTTGCAACTAACTCTTGTTGTATAAGCGGTTTTGAGATGTAATCATCAGCTTCATAAGAAAAACCTTTGAGTTTATCTTCCACTCCATAAAGCACAGACACAAATATAACTACAACATCTCTTGTTTTTAGGTTTGATTTAATTCTTTTACATACACTATACCCATCTCTATCAGGCATAATTATATCTAGTAAAATAAGGTCAATAGAATTTACTTCAACACTCACCAAAGCCTCTTCACCACTCAAAGCTACGAAAATTTGCACACCTATATCCTTGAGCATATTAGCTAAAATGGCTAAATTTTCAGGCTGATCGTCAACAATCAATACCTTTGGACCATCATTTTCATCTAACATCACAAAAATCCCTTTTAAACTATTTTATTTTATATATATATATTGTATCCTCTATTTATGAAGAAAGTATGGATTCTTTTATGGAATTAAAATCCATCTTTTGAAGTGATTTTTGTAAAAATTCTTTTGATTTACTTTGTGGAAGAGTCTTAATAAGTGTCATCAGTGAAGAATAAGCACCATTATTAACTTTTTCTAAGAGTTCATCTTTTATGTCATGGTCTAAATCTAACATAAAATTATCATTTTTTACTTCTAAACAAACACGAGGAGTAGATTTATATTTTGCCAAACTTCCAATAATATGCTCTATAGTAAACGGTTTAGGTAACCATGAATCAAAAATAGATACAACTTCGTTTGATTGATTTTTAAGAGCACTCACGGCAATAAAAAAAGCCCCGCAACCCAAAGATTTAAGTTGCCTTGTCGTCTCTGCTCCATCCATGCCAGGCATAATAATATCCATGCACACAACTTCTGGAGAAAAGCCGTTTTTGTAAATTTCAAGAGCCTTCTCTCCATTATTTGCTGAAACTATTTCACAAGAAAATGTATTAAAAATATTTTGCATTATCTCGATATTTTCACCAATATCATCAACAATCATAATTTTCATACCGACAAACTGTTCAAAGTCAATAGTATCTATACTGCTTTTGGAGATAGCTATTTCTTGTTTTTTAGCAACACTGTCACTTATAATAGCATCTATGCTATAAGCACTCTTTTTGATTTTTGTAGCATAATCATTTACATCCGAAGAACTATTCATTTGCATAATATACTCAGAATGGCTAATTATTTGGTGTAAATAGTTTCCAATTTCATGTAATAATTTTTTATCCACTGCGACTCTTTATAAATTTAAAGTGGGGGATTATATCACACTAACTAATCAAAAATAAATACTATTACACTTATTTACAAGAATATTACAATATTTTCTAAGATTTTAACCACTCTTCAATTTTTACACCATACTCAGCCAAAATTTTTTCGCCACTTTCTTCATCTTTGGCTTGAATATAAAGGTTTAAATGCTCATTATATTGGTCTGGTATCATTAAAATCCAATCATCTATATCGAACCAAATTTTGACACCATCGACTGTAGATAACTTTTTGTCTTTTGCATCTTCTAAAAACATACGCATCATTTTTCCCTTGAGGGCTTGTGAACATTTCACCTTAATGGCATGATAATAAAAGCTTGGTATTGAAGCAATAATCTCTGAAAGTTTTATTTCATAAGAGGAGATAAGCTCTAATATTTTAAGTGTTGCATACATGGAATCTCTATGAAGTGCAAACTCTGTAAAACTAAAATTTCCTTCACCTGTAGCGATGAGGTCATATTTTTTCATCTGTTCTGCTTTAAAATTAGAGTATTTCCCTCTATCAATTTCAAGACTATCAAAATAGGTTATGTCACATGCCCAGCTTGGTAAAAAAACTCGCTTTTTAGTATTTTTGGCTTTGGCATCCATATTTAAAAGTGTCAAAACAACATCAAGTGCCATCTGTTTTTCAAGTACATGCCCTTTGTCACATACAATATCTAAGCGTTGCTCATTTGGGTACAATATAAACCCTGCTGTAAGATGAAGTGCTTTTACAATATCGCTCATATCTTCACTTGATTGTTTGAGTAATGATTTAAAACTAGAGATGCGTTGCTCATTTTGATTAAAATTAAATGCAATAGCATCCACTTCCATATTTGCTAAAATATCTGGAAATACTTCGGATATTTTTCCATGCATGGCATCAACTGCTATTCTGCATCTATGACAGTTAAATGAATGCGAATGAAGAATATTTTGCATATTAGTCTTGTAGCTTTTATATTCTTTTGTGCCATCTGATTCATATATTTGACCAGTTTTTACACAATCAACACGGCGAAACTGCTCTTTAAAAAATGCTTTTTCAATTTTTTTTGACATATCACTACTAATATGAAGTCCCTCGTCGTTGTAAAAAGTTATCACGGTACTTGTTGGGTCGTCAATTTTTTGAGAAAAATGGACACCAGCCACATAATTTTTATCCATAGAGAGGTTATAGCGAGATACAGATATAGACATGTTTTTATAATCCACTACATCAATACCGCCAGAGAGTAATCCACCTAAAAAAGCACGCTTAAGCATACGAGAATTTTTAAAAGAATCTCTTGACACAACCACTGTTGAGCCTACGGGAAGTTGAGAACTAAATGCTTCTGCCAATTTAGTAGACATTTCGCATGAAAGTTCAACATTGGATTTTCCTATAACCACTCCATTTTCAAAAATAGAATTTTTATATTTGTTTCCAAGAACCATATTGTGGCTTACAATCGCTGCATCTTCTACAAGTTTGTTTGGCCAGATAGTTACATCTTTTTCTATAGTGACCAACTGACCTATCTCACAACCCTCTGCCAAAATCAAACCAGCTTTGGCTGTAACATTTTTGCCTATTTCATTATTGTTGCAAATGACGCAACCATCTAAAACTACATGATGTTTAATATTTACATTATCCCAAATAACAGTGTTACGAATCTTGCAATCTTTTCCAATGGTTACATTATTACCAATGACAACATTGCTGAGTTTTACCCCTTTTGCTATCGAAACATTTTCTCCCAAAACGACAGTACCAATTATTTCAATACTTTTATCTAATGCATGTTTTGTTTGAGTGAAAAGTTTCCCTCCAGCATATTTCTTTTTTTCGCCCTCTATTGGAAGTTTAATTTTTCTTTCTAAAAGGTCCTCGTATACATCACGATAACTCTCAGGATTGCCAACATCTCGCCAATATCCCTCAGCATTTCCAGCCATGATATTAATCCCTTTGCTCATCAAAAGGGGAAAAAGGTCTTTTGCAAAGTCAAAACTTTGATTCTTAGGTATGTACTCAAGAATTTCAGGTTCAATAATATATATGCCAGTATTTATAGTGTCACTAAACACTTCTCCCCAGCTTGGCTTTTCGAGAAATTTTTCAATTTTTCCATCTTTATTTGCTATCACAACACCAAACTCCAAAGGATTTTCAACTGATGTCAAAGTGATTGTCAATTTTGATTTCTTTTCTTTGTGATAATTAAAAATTTTCTTAAAATTAAAATTGGTAACCAAATCACCGCTGATGATAATAAAGTTCTCATCACCGATTTGCTCCTGAGCTAATTTGACTGCACCAGCTGTTCCATAATCATCATCAGGAATAATATAAGAGATTTTAATCCCTAATTCACTCCCATCTTTAAAATAATCTTGTATAACCTCAGGTTTAAAATAAAGTAAAACAATAAAGTCAGTAATCCCAAAATCTTTGAGCATCATCATAGTATGCTCCATCATCGGTTTATTTAAAATTGGTAACATAGGTTTAGGGATAGAGTGCGTAAGTGGCTGGATTCTTGTACCAAAACCACCTGCCATAACAACTGCTTTCATATATTTTTTCTCCTCATATATTCATGCGTATAATTTTAATAAAACAGTATGGAGAAATTATGAAGGGTATTTATTTGACATCGGTTGTATATAAAAGAGGCAAAATTAGTTTTTGTGGGAGAATGCAAAAAATGTTCCAACTTTTGCATTTTCTTACAATTCTTTCAGTTTTATTACTCTACAATAAAGAAAAATTATTTTTAAAGAATGGAATTATGAGAATAGATAAGTTTTTAAATTCAGTAAACATCACAAAAAGACGCTCTGTTGCACAAGACATGATAAGTAATGGTGTTGTGCTTATTAATGGTGTAGTTGCTAAAGCAAGTAAAAATGTTGAGGTTGGTGGCATTATTACGCTCAATCTTCTTGAGAGTGTCAAAAAGTATCAGGTGCTTCAAATCCCTACTACAAAATCGACCCCAAAATCGTTGCAAAATGAGTACATTCGGGAGTTGTCATGACTTACGATGAAACGAAGAAATCATTTGAATCGCTTTTTAATCATGAGATGCATGAAAGTGAGATGCTCGATTTTTTATTAAACATGAAACTTGATGAATCTATATCTGTAGAAAGTATTGCAGCAGCGGCTCAGGTGATGCGTTCTCATGCAATCGCACTTCCAATCCCTGAGGAAATTCGCCTAAAAGCTATAGATATTGTAGGTACAGGTGGAGATAAAATAGGAAGTTTTAATATCTCTTCTACGGTTGCTATTTTGGTGGCTTCATGTGGAAGTTATGTTGCAAAACATGGAAGTCGCTCTGTGACTTCAAAATCTGGAAGTGCTGACATGTTTGAATCTTTGGGCGTGAGACTTGATTTGAGTATGCAAAAGAGTGCAAAATTGTTGGAAGAAACAGGATTTACTTTTATGTTTGCACAAAACCATCATCCGAGCATGAAGTTTATTATGCCTGTGAGAAAAAGTATTCCTGATAAAACTATCTTTAATATTTTAGGACCACTCACAAATCCAGCAGGTGTACAAAAATCACTTTTGGGTGTTTTTAGTAAATCGTTTGTTCCAAAAATGGCAGAAGCACTTAAAATGAATGGTGCAACTTCTACTATGGTTGTAAGCTCGAAAGAAGGGATGGATGAGATAAGTCTAAGCGATATAACCTATGCTTCACAACTTCGTGATGGAGTAGTCCATGAATTCGTGATAGACCCACAACAATATGGGATTCAAAAAGCTCCTTTGAGTGCTATCATGGGTGGGGATGCAAAAGAGAATGCAAAAATTTTATATAATATTTTTAATGCCTCTTCTAGTGATGCACAAAGAGATATTGTTCTTATTAATACAGCCTCTGCTTTGATGGTAGATGGTGTTGCAAGAGATATGCAAGATGGTTTTGAGATGGCAAGAGAAGCGATAAAAAACTCTCGTGCAATAAAAAAACTTAAACAAATTATAGAAATTTCAAACAAACTATGAAAACATACAAACTCAAGCGTGATGAACTACATATTTTAGTCGAAGAAGTGTTTTCAAAATTTTTATCAGGTGTGGTAATTTTACAAGGTGATTTGGCAAGTGGAAAAACAACTTTAGTGCAAGAGATAGTAAAAACTCTTGGGATTACAGAAGATGTTACTTCTCCCACTTTTTCATTGCAACAGCGTTATGGAGAGAGTATTTATCATTATGATATTTACAACCATGGATTAGACCATTTTATCTCGCTTGGGATGCTTGAAGAACTCGATAAAAAAGGGCTTCATTTTGTAGAGTGGGGTAATTCACAATTAGAAAATATTTTAGTAAGTGCAGGGATAAATACATTAGTGATAGAGATAGATAAAATAGTAGACAATATGAGAGAATATAAGGTGAAATATGCATAAGTTTAATGATGCACATGTATTAAAAGCAGTGAATCTCAAAAAGAGAATTAAAGATTTAGAGATTGTCAAAGGGATGAGTTTAGAGGTTAAAAGTGGTGAAGTAGTTGGATTACTTGGACCAAATGGTGCAGGAAAAACAACTACTTTTTATATGATTTGTGGTTTAGTTGAAGCAAGTGATGGCGAGGTCTTTTTTGATGGTGAAAATCTCTCTAACATGCCTTTACACCAAAGAGCAAGAAAAGGGATAGGATATTTGCCTCAAGAAGCTTCAATATTTAAAGATTTAAGTGTGGAAGATAATCTTATGGTTGCCGCACAAGTGGGGATAAAAGGTAAAGCTGCACAAGAGGCGAGAATTTTGGAACTTTTGGATATGTTTAATATAGAACCTATCCGTTTTAGAAAAGGAATTAGTCTCAGTGGTGGGGAACGCCGTCGTGTTGAGATAGCCAGAGCTTTAGTGAATGAGCCAAAGTTCTTACTTTTAGATGAGCCTTTTGCGGGGGTTGACCCTATTGCGGTTTTAGATATTCAAAATGTTATCAAACAGCTTGTTTCTTATAATATTGGGGTTTTGATAACTGACCATAATGTGCGTGAAACTCTTGCTGTTTGCGATAGAGCGTATGTTATAAAATCAGGTTCACTTTTAGCAAGTGGCACAAGTGCTGAGATTGGGCAAAATGCAGATGTTCGTACATATTATTTAGGTGAGGCATTTAAGCTTTAAAAAATGGCAGGATTAAAACAAGCTCAGACTCAGAGTGTAGAACATAAGCATAAACTCTCAAACACTCTAAGAAACTGGTTGCCAATTTTACACTCAAGTTTGAGTGAATTAGATAGTGCGATGAACCATTTTCTTGATGGTAACCCTTTGGTTGAGATAAAATCAGGATATGAAGAAGATTTTGAAAAACGGCTTCCCACAAAAATTCTCTCAGGGATAGTGAGCAATTCAAGAACAGAACACATTGAAGCTTTTACAGTGCAAAAAAGGTCACTGTACGAAATTTTGGATGAGCAAATAGAATCATCACTTTTTCCTACACCAATCTCACAATCAGTTGCTTTTTTTGTGGTACAAAATTTGGATGAGAATGGATATTATGAAGGTGATAGTGAAGCTTTTTGTGCAAAACATTCTTTAAGCATTTTAGAGTTTGAAAAAATCCGTAAAAGATTTTCGCAAGTCGAACCTGTTGGAATTGCTGCGAAAAATTTGGCAGAGTCTTTTTTATTTCAGCTCGACAGTTCAGATATTAGCGATAGTGCATATTCTTTGTGTGTTAAAGTGATAAATAACATAGAAAATATTCATGATTACTCAAAAGAAAAGCAATTTGTTGAGGTGATGCGAGTTATGAACAGCTTTAAAAATCCACCTGCTATTGATTATTTTGAAGACTCTCAACATATTGTTCCAGATTTAATGATTTATTTTAATGAAGATGGAAATATTGAAGTAAAACTGAATAACTCTTATTATCCAACAATAAATATTGATACTACTTATGCAATTGAACATGACTTTATCTCCAAAAAAATAAAAGAAGCCAAAGGTTTAGTAGATGCACTTGACATGAGAAAAGCAACACTTTACAAAGTAGGGCTTATGTTAGTTGAATATCAATATGATTTTTTTACTGGTGGAACAATTATGCCTTTGACTTTAAAAACTTTAGCAGATGAATTTGGACACAATCCGTCCACTATTTCAAGAGCTATTGCCAATAAATATATCGCATGTGAAAGAGGTATTTTTGCCATGAAAGAGTTCTTTACAACTGCTATTGATGATGATATTTCAAATGCAACGGTTAAAGATTTTGTGCTAGAGTTGATTAAGCATGAAAATAAAGTAAAACCATTGAGTGATATAAAAATATTAGCATTAATAAAGGCAAATTTTAAGATAAAAATGGTCAGACGCACCATTGCCAAATATAGAAAACAGCTTAATATTGCAGGTTCGAGTGAAAGAAAAAAACTGTATCATCTGCACTAAAAAAGGTTCAAAGTGAATATTCAAGAACGACTTGATTTAGAAGTACAAAAACGGAATAACTTTGATGAAATTTCAGAAGACAAATTAGACCCAATTTTGGTAGCTCGCCGTTATAAAGACCCAACAATTGCACTTATTTGCGCTATGTTTGCTTATGGAAATGTGAAGCAAATTGTAAAATTTTTAAATTCATTAGATTTTTCATTATTGCAAAAAAGCGATGAAGAGATAGCAACTGCACTCAAAAATCATTATTATAGATTTCAAAAAAGTGAAGATATCATAGCTCTTTTTATTGCTCTCAAAAGATTGAATCAAACAACAAATCTGGAAAGTGTTTTTAAAAGTGGTTACGAAAAAAGAAACAGTGTGATAGATGGAATTCATGCCATGATAGAAAAAATAACTCTTTCATTTGAGCATACATCACAAGGATATATTTTTTTAGTAGGTCAAATCACTACAAAAACAAAAGGTGCAGGAGCGCTTAAGCGATGGATGATGTTTCTTCGTTGGATGGTACGAAAAGATGAGATTGACATGGGTTTGTGGAGTGGAATCAATAAAACCGATTTAATTATGCCTTTAGATACGCACACTTTTCATGTTTCAAGAAGAATAGGGCTTTTACAAAGAAAAACTTACGACTTAGAAGCAGCGATAGAACTGACTCAAAATCTTAAGTTTTTTGATAAAAATGACCCTTTAAAATATGATTTCGCCCTTTATAGATTAGGGCAAGAAAAAATACTATAAAGAGACCACTTCGTTTATTTAATATAAATCCAAAAACCTTCCGTTGAGTTTATATCACTCAAACTCTCAAATCCTGCATTAGAGATTAAACTTGCTGTTTCGCTATCTGGTGAATAAGCAAACCATTTGTTATCTAAATATTTCCAAATAATACTAATATTTGGGTTTGCATTTATAAGAGTTGTTACAGAAGTTGTAACACCATTACCAAGCAAATGCCAACCAACTGATAATATTTGTAAATTCTGAATCGTTTCAATATTATACGCATGACCAGTTACATTAATATCTCCATTGACGGAAGCATTAATCCAAAAACCTTGCCCAGCGGTTACACTTGTTAAAGTTTCTAAGCCTAAAGCTGAAATTTTATTCATCATGGTTACATTTGGAGAATAAACAATCCATTTGCCATCTCTATATTTCCAAACTGTAGTAACAGCTGAAAATGACGAAGCATCAAGAGTTGTCTGAACAGGAAGCGATTTAAGAGACCATCCACTTGGATAAGTTATGCTTAATGAACTATTTGATTCTGATGAACTTGAATCAGAAGAGCTAGAACTTGAAGAACTGCTTAATTCTGATGAACTTGATTCAGAAGAGCTTGAAGAACTATTTGATTCTGACGAACTTGAATCAGAAGAGCTTGAACTTGAAGAACTGTTTGATTCTGATGAACTTGAATCAGAAGAGCTTGAACTTGAAGAACTGCTTGATTCTGATGAGCTTGAATCAGAAGAACTTAAACTTGATGCAATGCTTGATTCTGATGAACTTGAATCAGAAGAACTTGAACTTGAAGAGATGCTTGATTCTGATGAACTTGATACAGAAATATCAATACCAAGCAATGCAGCGATTTTTGTGATATTTTCATCTGCATTTGGACAACTTACGCTCAGTGTATAACTGGAATAATTTTCATTATAAGTGTAATATCCACCATAAACACTCTCTGGATTTTCTTTAAGAGAAGCTCCAAGAAAATAAAAATTTTGTGCTAAATTAGAAAGAGATATTTGCGTTGTGTTCATAGGAGAAAGAACAGTGTCATTTATATCCAAGACGCTTGTGTAAAAAGCTTGATTTGAATAACCACGGTATCCATTGATAGTACAACTACCATCTAATATAACTTTATGCTTTTCATATTCTGTAGCTGAATCAAACTTACCATTAACACTAAATTCTTTCCCAAAAGAGGTGTTTTCATCATTTATGATTACCATAAACTCTTTGGATACACTTGTACCATTTGAAGTAGCCGTGAGAGTAATAGGGCTAAAACCTTTTGTAACTTTTGGATGTATTGTCAAAATATTTTTATCAAAACTTAAATCAACACTTTCATTGCCAATTGCACTCAAAGTGAGATTATCTTCATTATTTTCATCATAACTATGAATTAAAATCTTGTTATCTTGAGTAATTATTTTATCTTTTAAATCCGCATCTATTTGAGGTGCTTTATCTGTGAGGGAATCTATTTCAGCAATTTCACTTGAACTAAGTATATCGGATGTGATGGTAACAGTGTAATTTGTGTAATTATCTAAATTATAATATCCACCTGCAGGACTCGCTAAAGAAACATCAATCGTGTAGAAATCAGCAGGTAAATTAAGAGTAACTTCACTATTTTTTGAACTTACTAAAGAGTTGTTACTATCATAAATATTAATAAAAAATGATTGCTCTGAATAACCCCTTGTTCCACCTATTGTTACGCTACCCTTTAGATATTGTTGATATTTATCACTATCTCTATCTTGGTCAAAAACTCCTGATACACCACTTGAAGTTAATGTATCATTTGTTTCTAAATTTTGATAACAATCACCATTTGCTACACTACATGGCTTAATATCATAAATCATATCTAAGTCTAGTGTAGTAAATGTGGAACTACCTGCAATAACTGTTTGGTCTAAATTATAAAAATCATTAGCACTACCGCCCCAACCCATGTTGACATGAAAATAGTTTCCAGATAAATCATCTCTATAGCCATCTACAACTGTCATGTGTGTTGGAAAACTAAATAAAAAAGGGAGTTCTTTATCTATTTGCACTTTAGCAAGAGCCAAAAACTGAGATTTTGTAATCTCTGAAGTAGAAGTTCGTTTCATTTGATTTGAATAACCAAAATTTTCTATTAAAGCATTTGTATTTGCAGATGTACTTGTAAGTGCTACACCCACTTGTGGTGCTTTATTGACCACAAGTAAATCACGCAAAAGGTAACCAACTTCATCTTCTTGATACTCTTCCGTGGTATTATCAAAAATATTTGGCATGTTCTCCCAATTATAATCTCTATTGAGGACTGCGGTTAAATCATCTTCTCTTATTTTGATATTATTAGCATCATAAATAGGTGCATCGTAACTATAGACACCTTTTGCTCTTGCTGGATAATGATGAAACTTCATAATCTGACCTATAGCAGTTTGTACACAACCAGTTAATGTCGTATCCTCTCCAACCTTTGGAAAAAATTTATTGTAAGGTGTAGTTTGATTCCATGTAGAAGTTAAAAGATAACTATTTGGAATATAACTTCGTAATGCTCTTTGATTTATTCTAAAATTCTTTAAAAAATTCCATCTATCAGCGACTGTTGTATCTGTAATTTTAAATAATGTTTTAGGGTTTAAAAAAACATCTAACTCATTCAGTAAAAACTCTTTATATGGAGGTGGCAATTGTTCAAAATTATTCTCAAAAGAATACGCTTTAATCGGTGATGCAAATTGCGATATAGGAACAACAATATACCCACCACCTTCAAGATTAAATAAATAACCCACTTCCACATCAGCTTTTTTCAAAACTTCAGAACTCACTATTGTTTTTTGACTATTTTGATAAATCAAAAAATTCTCCGCCACTTCTTGATATTCATTTGCATATACAAATATACTGAATAATACCAATAAAATAACCCTTTTAAACATTTGAAACCCCTTTTATTATATAATAGCTAACATGTATAATAACATATTCAGCCAAAAAATTTATGCCCCAATCTGTAACTTCTCATTATTGACATAAAGTTTTTTTAGCACTATTGACACTCCACCCAAAACCCCTCATTTGCATTTATGGTTGTAAAGCTTTTTAAACCTAAAGTATTGCTTACTTTTGTGTTTAGTTGCCATGAACCGTTTTGATATTTCCAGATGCTTTTTGGTGCAACTCCGCTACAGCTAAGAGTGCTAGTTTCAATATCGTCTTGTGTTCCGCTTAGGTTCCATTTGTTTGTGTATGATTGCAAATAGTCGCTACTTTTTGAGCTTTTTTGGTAGTTGAGAGAAGTGCCTATCTCGGCAAATACCCAAATCCCATCACTATAAGAGAGAGTTGTTATTTGGTCTAGAGCATTATTGAGGATACTGCTTTTCAAAGATGCCAAACTAGAGTAAACCTGCCATGAAGTAGATGTATATTTCCAAACAATTGTGATTGGATATGTAAATGCTTTTATTACTTCCAAAGTATCACCGAGGATTTTTTCATATTTTATAAGTCATATTCTTCTCCATAATTTTTTGCGAGTACAGCGAAGAAGTTTCACTATTTCAAAAACACTTTATAATTTTCAAAGTGAAATTATTGTAAACACTTCTGTATATTTACCAAATCATCAACAATTTATAATTGCACAACAAGGACTTATCTCATGACCATCATAGAAATAGAAAATAATCTCCACAATTTAGTCGAAAATTTTGACAAAGAATCGTTTATTTTTGATATATTATTAGCGTATGGCAGCCCAAAAGCAACTATCAAAAGGCTCACGGGGAGCGACCATGATAAGCTTGAATCTAGCGGTGAATTGGTTTTACGCAAAAAACTCTTTTTTAAAGTGAGCCAAACGAATCTTCATGCCACAATAGACACTCTCAAAACTCAAAAAGATGTCATAAAACATAGCCCTAGATTTATCATTGTGACAGATTATAAAACACTCCTTGCCTATGATACAAAAACAGAAGA
>CAMCYC010000019.1 GCA_945883795.1 Sulfurimonas crateris
AAACATGCTTTTACTATGCCAGAGGGTAATTTTGCAATAAAAAGTAGTTACCTCAAGGTTAATGATACGCTTGATGTATTTAATATAAAAGAGAGCGAACTTGGTTCATTAAGTCGATTTGGTTCAATAGGTGATATGGATGGATATACCTTAGAACTTCGATATGGGTTAACAGATGATGATTCTATCTTTTTTGATTACCAACGATGGAATATTGATTATGCAGGTTCAACTCTTGCAAATAATAAAATAGAACTCTTCAACCGATATAATATCGTCCATGATGATTATGCTATTTTTAATGGACTTGCAATTGATGTTGGTTTTATTAATAATTTTGCCCAACCATTAGATGTAACGAATGAAACGCTTTTAAATAGCATGATAAAAAAGATAAAACCCTCATCAAATATCTCTATTAAAGATGGAAGTATTGTGAGCGGAGATACAACATTTAGCATTTATGATGGAAATAATAAGAAAATATCCCCTTATTTATCGATTCAAGATTTGGATAGTAAAAGCTATTATCTTAGAGTTTTATTGGCCAAAACAATTTCACCAAGAAATGTTATTGATTTTTATACTGCTGTTAAATATACAGATATCACAACAAATATAGTACTAAAACCTAGCAATAATAGTTTATTAAATCAATATATTGCAAATTATGACATACCAGATTTAAATAGAGATGAGATGGTTTATTCTTTAGGATTAAACACTGCAACACAGTTTAGTGATTATATATTTGAATTCAATTATGAATATAATAGAATAGTAAGAGATAGTCATCTTAATGCTGCTAACACAAGTAACACTATTGAAGCGACATTCTCTCGAATTGTCGACAAAAATCTTATACTCTTTGTAGGTGGTAAAATATTATTCGAGCAGTTTAATACAGATATTCCATATCTTTATAATCAATACACACAAACTCAATTTGATAAAAAGTATGGTTTTGCACAAATTGGTCTTGTGTATAACTTTGAAGGTCTCAAATGAAACAGCAACTAATAGATAGTTTAAGAAAAGAAAACTACTCTATTAAAATAATAAAAAATAATAAAATTGAAGAAAAATTCGTGGCTAATGGAAATAAACTTTCTCTTCTGCTTGAGGGCGTTAACGCTCCTGAACTGATACAATTATCAGTTCAGGATTTACAAAATTTTAAAGAAATTAGAGTTTTTAATCTTCAAGAAGAGATAGAATAAAATATATATGTAAAGTACTCCTATTTTCGCTAAATATTGGGTAACATTTCCAACATGAATGAAGCCTTATATACAACTATTACTGATGCACTTGTAGAGAATGGATATGTAATAATTTCTAATGCTCTTACAGGTACACTTTCACAAAACCTTTTAACTCTTGCAAAAAAATCCAAAAATTTTAAACGAGCTGGAATCTCTACTAGAAAAAAAATAAATTCAAATACAAGAAGAGATAAAATTCTTTGGTTATCGCATGATAACGGGGTACAGAGTGAATTTCTTGATTTTGCTGATGGACTCAAAGAGTATTTCAATAGAGAACTTTTTACATGTATCACTTATTTTGAAAGTCATTTTGCTTTGTATGAAGATGGTGATTTTTATGCGACCCATTATGATGCTTTTAAAAACTCTGTGAATCGTATTATTACGATTGTCTATTATCTCAACGAAGAGTGGGATGAAAAATCTGGAGGTGAGCTTGTGATGTATGATGATGATATGAAATTTGTAACAAAAGTGATGCCACTTGCAAATACTTTGGTTGTATTTTTAAGTGACAAATTTCCTCATGAAGTTTTACCTGCTAAGAGAAAAAGATACTCGATTGCAGGATGGTTTCGGGTAGATAAAATTTAATTTTTCCCATTTACCATAGTAGAGATTAACCCTTTTTCACCTCTTAGCTCTGCTATCACTACACCTGCAATATGAAGAGGTATAAAAATGAGAATAAAATTATAAATACTTTCATGCAGTTCTTGTATGTTATTTACAAATGCTTTTGTCATGTGAAGTGATTCGTAAAAATGGATAATTAAACCACTTATAGCCATAAAAAAAAGTGTTCCATAAAGAATATAGTAAAGAGATTTCACCCCTTTTTTGTGTAAACTCAAAGAGCTAAAATTTTCTTTTACAGAACTATCTTTAAAAAAAAGGTAGATTCTAAAAAGTACCAAAAAAGCTAAAGCATAACCCAAAATATAGTGCCACTCCCACATTCCATCACGAACTGCTTTTGCCAAAATTTTTGCTTGTTGTTGCGTAATTTCTATACTCATTTCAGAGAGCTTACTTATGAAAATTTCTGCATTTGTTTTGACGCCTAAAAAACTTTCCCTCAGTAAAACGGTACCTACTAAACCTATAACAATTAAAGCATTTAACCAATGCCATATTCTAAATGCAACCGTATATTTCATTCCTAATCTCCTTCATAAAAATAATATGTTATTATATCTCCTAATAGTATATATCAAGAGGGTTTACATGTCAGATTTAAAAAAGCTCAAAGAAGACGCTGAGGGTTTAAGTGTTTTATATGTAGAGGATAATGAGGTTTTAAGAAAAAAAGCTTGTATCTTGTTAGTTAAATTTTTCGATACTGTATACACAGCAAAAGATGGAGAGGAGGGTTTGGAAAATTTTAAAAAATTTCATCCCGAGATTGTTTTAACAGATATTCAGATGCCAAAGATGGATGGGCTTGAGCTCTCCGAAGAGATTCGAAAACTCTCTCGTGATACCAAAATAGTTATCATGTCAGCATTTGATGATAAAGAAAATTTACATAGGGGAATCGTCAATAAAGTTTCAGGTTTTTTGAGTAAGCCTGTCAATATAAATAGTTTAGTAGACCTTTTGCAGGAGGTAGTGGATGAGATTGTGGATGAAAGAAATAAAAAACTTTTTTTAACACATGTAGAGAACATTTTTAACTATCAAAGTACTATGGTTATGATGCTCAAGGGGACGCAACCTGTTCTTGTTAATCAGATGTTTTTAGATTTTTTTGGGGTTACCGATTTAAAAGATTTTATACAAAAAAATATATCTTTGGGAAATGTTTTTTTAGAGCATGATGGTTTCTTATATGATAAACCTAAGTTTAATTGGTTTCATGAATTAAGTACAAATGCAAAAAAACTCTATCATACAAAAATCAAAAATCAAAAAAATGAATTTAGGCATTTTATCGTTAAATTTCAAAATCTTCCAATAGAAACTGGATATTCAGTTGTATCTTTGGATGACATTACTGAGTTAAATCTTTTGGAACTTTTTGATGAAAAACAAAATAAGCTTGATAATGAAGAATCAGACACAAACGCTATCTTCAATTTGTTTAAAGTTATTCAACGCAATAATGCAACACTGCAATTACATAACTATTATAAAGGGTTGATAATTACGAATGATGGTGCTATCATAGAAGTGAAAAAAGATAGTATCGTCATTAAAACAACCTTTTTACAAGAAAAGGCAATTCAATTTGAGAGAAAAAGTATTCTTACTTCTGAAGTAATACCGCATCCAATTGCTTGTGATGAAATTGTCAAAATAGGTTTTGAAAGTCAAAGCGTTGAGCTTAGAAAAATTCACTTTCTTAAAGAATCAGCACTTCAAAGAAAAACAGTGCGTCTCATTCCAGAAAAAGAGATAAAAGCTTCTATTTTTTTAGGAGAAAAAAAGTTTCAAGGGGATGTGGTTGTTGAAGATATCTCTTTAGATGCTATAAGACTTTCCCTTAATTTATTTCCAGCAGGTTTACGAGAGGGAGATAGAGTTATTATAGATATAGTTTTAAGAATAGACAAACGACCTGTTCCTATAAATTTAAATGCTATATTCTTTAAAAAAGTGGAGTATAGAGATAGTTTTAGTATTGTTCTACTTTTTGAATTTGCACCAAGACAACAATCTATTTTAGTGCAGTATATTACAAGTAGACAAATAACAATTATCAAAGAATTTAAAGGACTACAAAATGGTTAACAACGAAAAAATTTTATACGATGATGGAATACATAAATGTATTATGTTTGGTTTTGATGATGAAACACATGAAGATTCTTTTTTATCTGTAAATCAATACCTTATAATTCAAAATGAGCATGCTATTTTGATTGACCCTGGAAGTGTAGGAATATTTGATGACCTTTATGAAGCAATTTCTAACCATATAGCGATAGAGAATATTAAATTTATTTTCTTTTCACACCAAGACCCTGATGTCTCTGGCTCTATAGCACATTGGAGTGTGAGTACAAATGCAAAATTTATCATTTCCTCTATTTGGATAAGATTTATGAGCCATTATGGTTTTGCTGATACGACACGAATCATGGCATTAGAAGACCATGGTGCAAAGCTAAAATTTGGAAACGACTATCTTAGATTTCTTCCCGCACACTTTTTACACTCTCCAGGAAATTTTTCAGTGTATGATTCTCGCTCAAAAATTGTTTTTTCTGGAGATATTGGTGCAGCAATTGTTCCCTCTCCTGAGTCCTATAAGCATGTTGAAAATTTTGACCAACATGTAGTATTTTTGGAAGCTTTTCATAAAAGATACATGAGCTCAAATAAACTTTGCCGTGCATGGTCTGCACAGATAGCAAAACTTGATGTTGATATCATCGCTCCACAACATGGTTTGATTTTTGAAAAAGAAGATGTAAAACTTTTTTTAGATTGGATAAAAGAGTTTCAATGTGGAAGTGATTACATGGAGGAACTTTATTAATAAAAATAAATGAAAGAAATGATGATAATAAATTTTGAATACTTTTGGATGTTTTTATTTATTATAGTTTTAGCCTCTCTCTCTTTTTTGTATCGTCGATTCAACACTTATAAAAATGAAGTAGCAAGGATTTATAAAACTAAAATCAAAGAGATGAATAATGCTAAAACACTTTTAGACCATGTTATTGGCTCTATTGATAACCTCATTTTTGTCAAAGATAAAGAGTTGAGATATATAACTTGCAACAAATCTTTTGAAGAGTTTATTGGTAAATCTCAAAGTGAGCTGATTGGTAAAAATGATTATACATTTTTTCCTAAAGAGCTAGCAGATTATTTTAGTAACGATGACAAAGCTGTGATGTTGACAGGAGTTACGCATAGAAGTGAAAAATGGATTTCTTATCCAAATGGTGAAAATAAATATTTATTGACAACGACTTCCCCTTTGCGTGATTCGGAGGGAGCGATTATTGGTTTAGTTGGAAACGCTATTGATGTAACACATCAAAAAAAACTAGAACAAGAACTTACAGATAAAGAAGAGATAATGCTAGCACAATCTCGCCAAGCTGCTATGGGTGAGATGATAAGTATGATAGCACATCAATGGAGACAACCTCTTAGCTCAATATCTATGGGTGCAAACAATATCCTTGCAGATATTGAGCTTGATATACTGGAGATAAAAACACTCAAAGAAACCACTCTAGATATAGTAAAGCAAACACAAGAACTTTCAAAAACCATAGATGATTTTCGAAATTTTTTTAAACTAGGAAAGGAAAGAGAACAATTCTTTCTAAAAGATATCTTTGAAGAATCTTATGAAATAGTCAAAGCTTCCTTTACAAGCAATAATATAGAAGTTACAAAAGTTATACAAAACAATATTCAAATAACAACATATCCACGAGAACTTAAGCAAGTTATTTTAAATATTCTTAACAATGCTCAAGAAGCATTTAGAGAAAATAATATCAAGAACAAACATATCTCTATTTTTATAGAAGATGGGTTACATGATGTTACAATTAAAATATGTGATAATGCAAAAGGGATAGCAGAGATGTTTATTGGAAAGATATTTGAGCCATATTTTAGTACTAAAAGTGATAAAAATGGAACAGGTCTTGGGCTTTATATAAGTAAAACAATTGTCGAAAAACATCTTCAAGGTTCTATCCAAGCTTATAACAAAGATGATGGAGCATGTTTTGAGATAAAAATTCCGCAAGGTGGAAATAACAATGAATGAAATTCAAGCACTTAAAGAAAAACTTCAAAATTTTAGAGTACTTTTTGCTGATGACGAAAAAGAGGTTCGTGATGGCATGTCAATTTTTCTTAAAAAATTTTTTAACGATGTTGTTATCTGTTCAGATGGAATTGAAGCATTGCAAGAGTTTCAAAAAAACAATAATTTTGATATTGTGATTACCGATATTTTAATGCCAAAAATGGGTGGTATTGCATTAGTAAATGAGATAAAAAATATAAAACCTGAAATGATAATAGTATTTATTACAGCTTTGAGAAATAGCATACCATGCGAAGAACAGAGTAATATCTGTCTTAAAAAACCTGTTACTTTTGATACACTTATAAATATTTTAAAAAGAATAGGAGATAGGTTATGATTGAACTTCATGATTTAAAATTACTCTCTCAAGATTTAACTCTCTTATATGTAGAAGATGATGCTTCCATACGGGATGCACTTTCTATGTATCTCTTAAAACTATTTAAAAAAGTTGTTATTGCAAAAGATGGTGTAGAGGGTTTAGAACTGTATAAAATGCAACCAATAGATATAGTTATAACCGACCTTTCAATGCCACGAATGAATGGGCTAAATATGCTCCAAGAGATAAAAAAGATACATGAAGACCAATCTGTATTGATAACCTCTGCACATAGCGAATCTGAATATATGTTTGGAGCTATCAAATTAGGGATAGACGGCTACATTATAAAACCATTTGATTTTCCTCAATTAAATGGAGAATTATTTAAAATATCAAATAAAATTTTTAAATTTAAAGAAAATGAAAACTTAAAACTGCATCTCCAACAGATGGTTTCGGCTAAAACGGTAGAGATTACAAAACTTATGCTTTTTCAAAATTATAATTATGAAAAAACACTTCTCTCTATGGTTCAAATGATAGAAGAAAGAGATAATTATACAGCAGGACATAGTGAACGAGTAGCCGAATATTCAAAAAAAATTGCCCAACAAATGGGATACAGTAAAGAGGAATGTACCAAATTATATCAAGCTGGAATATTACATGATATAGGTAAAATAGCTACACCAGATACAGTGCTTTTAAATCCAAAAAAATTAAATCAAATAGAATATAAACTAATTCAAGAGCATGTTATAGTGAGTTATAATCTTTTGAAAAATATACCCATGTTTCGAGATTTAGCCGACATTGTAAGAGTTCACCATGAGAGATATGATGGAGGAGGCTATCCTCGGGGTTTAAAAGCGGATGAAATTGAACCTCTGGCAAGAATCATGATAGTAGCAGATGCTTTTGATGCTATGACCACAAATAGAATTTATAAGGCAAGAAAAACAGTTCCTGAAGCTCTTGATGAACTTGTCGCTTTAAAAAAGAAACAGTTTCATCCAGAAGTTATAGATAGTGCAATCATCGCACTGAAAGATGTCACAATTGATGAAAATATCACTCAAACTCCAAAAACTAAATTGGAAGAGGAACGGTTTGCTTATTTTTATAAAGATATTTTAGGAAATATGTATAATCAAAACTATTTAGAACTTATATTAATTAAAAATCAATACGAATTGACCTATAAATATTTATATCTTTTTACAATTAACAACTTTTCCCAATATAATAAAGATAATAGCTGGAAAAAAGGTGATGAATTTTTAATCTCTTTTGCTCAATATTTAGTAGAGTATTTTACATCAGCTTTAGTATTTAGAGTTTTTGGTGACAATTTTGTTGTCCTGACTGAAAAATTTATAAAGATAGAAAACATTACACTTAAACTTGATGAAATGATAAAAAATACAGCTGTACATTATAAAATCAATATAATAGATTTAACAGAAACAGAAATTAAAAATATTGCAGATATTGAAAACGCTTAAATTATTTCTGCATGATTATTTAAATATTTCTCTATCACTTTTTCAAGCTCATTTAAATTAATTGGTTTAGCAATATGTGCATTCATTCCAGCTTTTTGCGTGAGTAATTTATCATCTTGCATGACAGCTGCACTTAAAGCAATAATGGGAATATTTTGATTAAATTTTCTAATCTCTTTTGTTGCTTCAAATCCATCCATAATTGGCATTTGTAAATCCATAAAAATCATATCAAAATCTTGCTGTTGTGCTTTTTGTACAGCAATTTTTCCATTTTCTGCGACTACAACTTCAAGCCCAAAGTTTTCTAAATTCGCCTGTGCTACGATTTGATTTATCTCATTGTCTTCAACTAATAACACTTTTTTGGAGCTTTTAATATCTACTCCAGAGGTAAAATCTTGAATATTTTCCTCTTTTGGTAAAGGTGTTTTTTCTAAGAAGCCAAACTCTTTTTTATATCCCATTTTGAGCGTAAAATAAAATTCACTTCCTACATTTTCTTCTGATATTACAGCTATTTCTCCCTCCATGAGTTCAACAAGCCGTTTTGAGATAGTAAGTCCCAAACCAGTACCACCAAATTCTCTTGTATGAGATGCATCCACTTGGGAAAATGCTTTAAAAAGTTTTTCTTGTTTATCTTTAGCAATCCCATGACCTGTATCTTTGACACTATATTTGATTATACAAAAATATTCATTTTGCTCTAAGAGTTCTACATAAATATTTACTGAACCTTTTTGTGTGAATTTAAGTGCATTCCCTGCAAGGTTAATAATAATTTGTTTTATACGAAATGGGTCACCAATAAGGATTCGATACATCCCCTCAGCTATTTTATAATGAAAATCTATTTTTTTTTCAGTTGCTTGATAAAAAAACATATCTAAGACCTCTTTTAAAATGGTATCAAGTTCAAATTCAATCTCTTCAATTTCAATTTTATTAGCTTCAATCTTTGAATAATCCAATATATCATTTATAATATGAAGCAGTGCAGTTGAGGCACTTATTGATTTATTCAAATAATCTCTTTGTAAATTTGTCAGTGGTGTTTTGAGAGTAAGATTTGTTAATCCAATAATTCCATTGAGTGGAGTTCGTATCTCATGACTCATATTTGCCAAAAATTCTGATTTTGATTTATTGGCTTGTTCTGCCTTTTCTTTTGCTTCTTCAAACTTTTTTGTTTTCTCGTTTACAAGAGAATTTAAATGCCTTGTATGAAACATAAGAAGAAATATCACTGCTAAAAGAATAAAACTTATATATACAATTTCATTGACATATTTTGCAACAATATTTTCTTGTTTATTTGGATTATATACAATAGTTTGTACCGCTTTTTGAAGATTTTTTGCTGATAAACCTTGCTCTTGATAAAGCGTTGCAAGTATTTTAAATCGTTCTTGTTGCACATCTCCAAGCGGGATATATTTTGTAGCGATAAGATTTGCAGTGATTCTTGATTCATAGAGTAATTGCTCATAAGTGAGATTACGAGTATTATATTTTTGTAAAATAATATTTATTGCTTCATCTGGATATTCTAAAGCATACGCCCATCCTTTAAGTGTTGCTTCTTTAAAATTTTTTACCCTTTTTGGATGATTTTTTATCTCATTTTCTGTGGTAAAAATAAGGTCGCCATAAAAATCAATTCCATAGTTTTTTGGGTCAATCACATTTACATCAATGTTGTATAGTTTCTTCATCCAATAAGGCTCTATACTAATATATGCTTCACAAATATCAACTTCACCATGAATGAAACTCATGTGAGAAAAATCCATCGGTTTTTTTATGTAGTCATTTTGTGTCAAATTTGCAAAACCAAGCAAACTTGAAATGATACTGTCATCAAGTCCCTCTTGAAATATACTCATTCAAATTGAAAAAGCATAAAATTTATTATTACTTATCGGCTCCCAATTCCATAATACATGGAAAATTCCAATTATAAAAAAACTAGTTTTTTGAGTTTACTTGAGTATACAATCTTTTTCCCACGCATTTCATAAGGACTCACAATACCAGATTCTTTTTTTGAGATAAGAACCATGCCATTATGTTGAAAAATTGTAGCAAGCACTTTTACAGGCTTTCCTTCTGCTCGGTAGCGGAGTATCACTGAATCAGCCAAACCATATTCAGACTCACCCTCAACAACTTGAAGAATATTATTTTTTGTTGGGTCTCTTTCTTTGATAGTGACATCAAGACCTACATCTTCATAAAACCCTTTTTCTTTGGCAACTATAATACCTGCAAATTGATATTGGTAAAACCATTTTAACTGCACACTAATCTTTTGTAAATCATCATCACCATGTAAAAAAGTGCTAAATAACAATAATATACATATTTGTAAAAATTTGTTTTTCTTCTTTTTAATTCTAAACAAGATACTTTTTTCCTCTTTTTTTGAATACTAAATTCTAAAGTGATTGTAGCAAACACTCCCAAAATTTGATTTAAACTTCATTTTCTATTTATTAAGTAAAATCTTCGTTAATACATTATATTATATCAATACAATAAGAGTATGATTTATAAAGGAAATTTAATGATTAAAAGATGTTTATTCCCAGCTGCGGGATACGGAACAAGGTTTTTACCAGTGACAAAAGCGATGCCAAAAGAGATGTTACCTATTCTTACAAAACCACTTATTCAATATGGTGTCGAAGAAGCGTATGAAGCGGGTTGTATCATCATGGCAACTATTACAGGTCGTGGAAAACGAGCTATTACTGACCATTTTGACATAAGCTATGAACTCGAACACCAGATTAAAGGGAGTGATAAAGAGGAATTACTCGTTGAAATTCGTACACTCATCAAAAACTGTACTTTTACTTACACTCGCCAAAATGAGATGAAAGGTTTAGGTGATGCGATACTTAAAGGAAGAGTTTTAGTGGGAGATAGCGCTCCTTTTGCTGTAATTCTTGCGGATGATTTATGTGTTAATCCTGATGGAGATGGTGTCATGACACAAATGGTAAAACTGTATGAAAAATATAGATGTTCCATTGTAGCTATTATGGAAGTGCCACATGACCAAGTAAATAAATATGGAATTATCGCTGGGCGTGAAGTGGAAAATGGGTTATATATTATTGATGACATGGTGGAAAAACCAGATATTGACAAAGCACCTTCAAATCTCGCAATTATTGGTAGATATATTCTCACGCCAGATATTTTTAAAATCATTGAAAATACACCAGCAGGTAAAAATGGGGAGCTTCAAATTACAGATGCACTCTTAACACAAGCTAAAAAAGGGATGGTTTTAGGATATAAGTTTCAAGGAAAAAGATTTGATTGTGGAAGTTTAGATGGATTTGTAGAAGCAACAAATTACTTTTATAAGAATTTACAAGAAAGTAAGAAATGAATCTAAACCAAATGGTGCAAGAGGAGAATTTAGAAGTTCCAGATAACTTTTTCTATAATATACAAAAATACAAAGAGCATCTTTTTAAGTGGAATAAAATCCACAACCTTACAGGTGCGAAAGATGAGAAAATGATAGATTTATTTATTTTTGATGCTTTGTATCCAATTAGCTTTTTACCAAAAGTTGATACAATTTTAGATATTGGTACAGGTGCTGGTTTTCCAGGGATGATTTTGGCTTTAGCATTACCTAAAACAGCAGTAACTCTTGTTGAACCACTTGCAAAAAGAGCAAGTTTTTTACAATTTATCAAAGCTGATTTAGAGCTTCAAAATGTCAATGTCGTCAAACAAAAAGTGGAGCAGATGCAACCACACATATTTGAACTTATCACTTCAAGAGCTGTCACTGATACAAAAATGCTTTTGCAACTCAGTCGGAATTTTCGTGATGAAAATACAAAATATCTTTTTTATAAAGGGGAAAAAGTTTATGAAGAGATTCCAGAAGGGATGAAATATAAAGTAATTGAAACAAAAAATAGACATTATCTACTTTTGGGAGAGCAGGAGTGATGCTCAAACTATTATTGATTATAGGTGTCATGGTTGCTGTTTATTATATTTTTATTAAAAAGCAAATACCTAAAGATTCGCAACTAGATAAGAAAAAATTTGAAGCAAGCGACATGATAGCGTGTGCTCATTGTGGTATTTACTGCGAAATGAGGGAAGCAATTTTGAGTCGTGGTAAATATTATTGCTCCAAAGAGTGTGTGGGAAAAGTGTAATGCTAATTTATGGACATAGATTTATACCGAGTGAACTTTTTTATCATGTAGCAGATATTGATTCGATACAAAATACGCCTCCATCTTCCATCATCTATTTGGATTTTAGTGAAGACAATTTGGATATTATCTTTCATGCCATGCAAAATAGAATCCCTTTTCTTTTAGGTGCTAACAATATTACAGAAGTTATTTATGCTTCCTCTTTGGGCGCTTCTTTTATTTTAGTGCATAGCGAACTTGCACAAACTACCCAAAATATTGCAAATAATTACCTTTTTGATGCAAAAATTTTAGTAAAAATTGAAGAGGAAATCGAGATAGAAGAGATGGCAATACTTGGAGTTGATGGGGTTATTTTTTCAGATGCTATCATCAAAATAAACTCTTAATTCACACTATGAAAACTACTCTTTTTATTCTCTTACTACTTTTGTTGGGTGGTTGCTCTACTAAAACGCCCATCATAGATACAACTCCAAAAAAAGCTTTAAAAAAATTACCACTCAATATTGTAGGTTTCCCTTACAAACCAAAAACGGATAATTGGATTACAATGGCTTTGTTTAATGAATACAAAAAATGGTACAAAACTCCTTATGAATATGGCGGTGTTTGTTTAGAAGGAGTAGATTGCTCTTCACTTGTACAAAACATTTATCAAGATGCTTTTAACATCTTACTGCCACGAACAACAAAAGAGCAAGTAAAAGTAGGATTTGAAATTTCAAGAGAATCCACAAGAGAGGGAGATTTAGTTTTTTTCCAAACAGGCTATGACACAAGACATGTAGGAATCGTGATAGAAAAAGGTAAATTTATCAATGCAGCATCCTCATGTGGCGTGACAATTTCTGAACTTAACAACCCTTATTGGAGAGGAAAATATTGGCAAAGTAGAAGAATTCTACCTTATTAAGGAATCGATTAAAAGTTATCTGATTTGCCATATTTATAATAAGCAGCACAAGCACCCTCACTACTTACCATACAACTCCCAATCGGAGAAGTTGGTTTACATGCAGTGCCAAAGATACTACATTGCAAAGGGTTTGCTTTGCCTTTTAAAATATCTCCACAAATACAAAGTTTATGGTCATCTATAGGCTTTGTTGGAAGAATATTTTTATAAATTACCTCTGCATCATAAGCATTATATTCTGGTTTGAGTTTTAAACCACTCTTAGGAATATCCCCCAAACCTCTCCATCGAAAACTTTGAGCTTTTTCAAAATAATGAAGAATAAGTTTTTGTGCTTTGAGATTTCCTTCATAATGAACCGCTCTTTTATATTCTATCTCAAGTTCACATCTATTCTCTACAAACTGTTTTACTATCATGCTAATAGACTGCATAACATCAACAGGCTCAAAACCACTTACAACTACAGGAGAGTTATAATCTCGAGGAAACTCTTCATAAATCTTGCTTCCACTAATTACACTTACATGCGAAGGTCCCAAAAATGCATCAATCTTATTATCAGGGTCCAAAAGTAAAGCACTCATTGCTTCAGGGATTGTTACATGATTTATGTGAAAAAAAATATTTTTTATCCCTTTTTGTATAACGAAATCTACTAATGCAGCGGTCATGGGAGTAGTAGTTTCAAAACCAATGGCAAAAAATATAATATTTTTACTGGGGTTATCTTGTGCAATTGTGACACAATCCATCGGGGAATACACAAATCGTACATCAGCACCTTTGCTTCTTGCATCGCTCAAAGAACCATGACTGGCAGGAACTTTTATCATATCACCTAAAGAAACGAGTATCACATTTTCCTGCATAGCTAAAAGATATGCATGGTCTATTCGCTCTTTGGGGATAATACACACAGGGCATCCTGGACCATGAATAAATCTGATATTTTTAGGGAGAAGTTGTAAGATACCATATTTCATAATAGTGTGTGTATGTCCACCACAAACTTCCATGATATTTATATTTTTGGGGAGTTTTTTTGCATCTTGTGCTATGATTTTTGCAAATGCCTTAATGGTATCCGCATCTCGAAAATCATCATAAAGATTTTTAAGTTTCAAAGCCACAAGAAACCTCTTCTTCATCCATCGAATCTATAATTTCTTGATAAGTTTGTAAACTCAAAAGAGCTTCTTCTGCATCTATTTTATTCATGATAAAACCAATATGCAAAAGAACATAATCACCAATGGCTATCTCACCCTTTTGCATCAAAGCCAAACTAGCATCCCGTTGCACTCCCATAGTATCAATAGTCGCTATGTTATTTACAACATCTATCTTTACAACTTTACTCGGTATTGAGAGACACATAATTTTCCTTTCTTACAAACTAGTTACTTTTAGCATTAACCTCAGCATCTATCATCATTTGCAATGAAGAAAATTGTGAATTTATTTTACTAATCATCGCATCATAAGCGGTGAATTTTTTAGTCATCGTCTCATAGCGAGAATCTAAAAGTGCTTTTTGTTTGTCATACTGGGTAGTAAGAGCTAATTTAGAAGTATCAAGCTGATTAGAAAAATTGGTAAGCGCTCCATCATAGCTCGTATAACTAGTCATTTGAGTATTTAATTTTTTAAATATACCATCTGTAGAACTATCTCCTCTAAAAAGAAGTTCCATACCAGCAGGATCATCTTTAAATTTTTTATCAAATACAGTAGAATCCAAACTCATGGTTCCATCTCGAGCAATAGTAAGTCCGTAACTCACCAGAGAATTTCCATTAGGATTTGTTTGCGTAATAATATTTGTAAGAGTTCTTGAAATAGACTTTATAAAGCTATCACTATTAAAAATTCCAAGCGTTCCTGTTTCTGTATTTACAGCAGTCATATCTTTTAAATTAGAAGCTAAAGAGTTGTAATTTTCTACAAATTTAGACATAGTTTCACTAATTGAAGTGTTATTTTGTGTAATTTTAATATTTGCCGTATCAGTAGCTAGTTGATTTTGATTCAATGTTATTGTGACACCATTGATAAGGTCACTGATATCATTTGTAGAACGGCTGATGGAAATACCGTTATAATCAAAAGTTGCAGCTTTTGCAACTTGAATATTGTTTAATCCTAAAATGCTAGCAAGACTATTAGAAGCATCAATATTTGCTGTTGTTGTGGCTTCTGAAGATGTTTGTGTGCCTGTTGAAGTTGCCGTACCGCTAAAAGCGGTTCCAGCATTTTTAGCTTCTATTGTAAAACCATTTGCAGTTGCAGTTGCTGTGTAAAGAGTATTGAGTGTTGGGTCATTATTAATTGCATTTACGATTGTTATTCCTGTTGCAGTGGGGTCTTCTCCATCAACAAGATTAATTGTAAGCTCATTTGTTCCGTCACTCCATTTAAAAGTGTCTCCTGAAACTGCATTCCCCGTTAAAGTAATAGTATCTTTTTGTGCAGTAGTAACAGAATTTGAATCGGTAAATGTAATTGCTTCATTGAGTGAGTCTGCAGTAACAGCTAAAGAATAACTATTATTTCCAATTTGTAATGAAGAAGCGGTAAGAGATTCACCTATATTATCATTGATAGCAAGTTTTATATCATCAATTGTTGTAGTAGGTGTATAGTCAAAATCTAGTGTTTTATCACCAATAGCTATAGTCAATGTTCCTGTACCCAGTCCAGCAAGAGCAGTTGAAGTACTAGAAAATGAGGTGGTAGAATTCCAAACATCTTTTTCAGCTTTACTAACATTTGTGATATTAAACGATTGTACATCAGAACCACTAGATGCCGTTACACTAACGGCATCAGTACCTCCCGAAACTTCACGACCTAAATAAAGAGTTTCTCCACCAAGAGATGATGTGCTAGACTTAAATGTTGTCATCAGAGACGACAAAAGTTTAGCAGCATCCTCTTTCTGGTTTGCCAAAGTCACCTTTGCTTCAAATGGCTTTACAATTGCTGCATCATCAGCAGCCCGTAATTTATCAATCAAATCGGAGGTAAGTACTCCAGAACCGAGTCCAAGTGAATTAACAGCCATAATAAATCCTTTTTAACACTAAGATATATAAATACAATATCGGCATCTCTCAAAAGTATTGTAGGTGTTTAGTCTTAAAAAAGTCTCAAAAATATCTAAACAAATCTAAATATGTGTCGATAATTCAAATATGCAAAATTCGAATAACGAAAAAGGATTTAATATGTATGCTAATACAGCTTATAATATGTACGCTCAAAACAATGTGGGAATTGAGTCTCCTGAAAAATTGATTACAATGCTTTATGAAGGTGTTTTAAGATTTAATGCACAGGCAAAAAAAGCAATTAAAGATAAAGATGTGGAGAAAAAAGTATATTGGATAAACCGTTCTATTGCAATCGTTACAGAATTGGTTGCTGTACTAGACATGAAACAAGGACAAATTTCTAAATATCTCGAAGGTTTATATTCATATGAAATTCAACTCTTAAGTTTAGCGAATGTGGAAAATAATCCAGATAAACTAGATGAAGTAAGTAATGTTTTTAAAGGTCTTTTGGAAGCTTGGAGAGAAGCTACAAATGTGGGTAAATAAGCTTAAAGTCGCACTCATTCACCAAGATACAGACGCTATAAGTAAATTATTAGATACTGTTCCAGAGTTTGACCCAATGCATGATAAAGAGGAAATTATAGAGGTTTTATACCTCTTAAGAGAAGCATCTATATTAGTTCATAGTTTACAAGATAAAACGGTTGCTACCATGAAACAGATTAAAAATAATCTTTTGTTTATAGAATCTACACAAGGGAATTCTTCCAATAAATTTGAAGTATTTTCATAATCTTTTTTTACTGATTCCAAAGTTTAAACTTCGAATGGTGTAGTCACTCACAACTGCACCTTTTCTCATGCTCAAAATATGTTCAACTGCATTTGCAATATCTAAAGCTAATAGTTTTTCATTTTCCTTAGCACTTGTCTCAAATCTCAAATTATCATAAAAAGCACTTTGTGTCATATCTGGATTGATATTTGTAACACTTAAACCTGATTTCCTTGTTTCTTCAAAAAGTGCATCTCCAAATGCTTTTAATCCTGCTTTTGTTGCACTATAAACACCAGCAAATTTACTAGCCCGTATAGCTTCTATAGAGTTTATATTTATAAGATACCCATCATTTTTTTTCAAATCACGAAGTAAAGCATTTGTAAGTAACATGGGCGTAATAAGATTTACAAAACTCATGTTTATTATAGTTTCTGGATTCAACTCTTCATGTGGCTCAAATTTTCCAAAACCAGCACAGTTTATTAATATAGAAACATTCTCTTTTTGAAGTTTTTCACATGCCTGTAAAACTGAATCTTTATCCGATAAATCTGTTTGCAAAGGGGTAAAATTTTCATGATTAAAATCATCATGGCTAATTGTTCTACTCACTCCAATAATCTTATAATTAAGTGCTAAAATTTTTTTAGTAATCTCTTTACCAATTCCGCTACTTGCACCTGTTATCACTACCGTTTTCATTGTTGAATCCTCTGTAAAATTTTTTCTATAGAGTGAAATAGAAGTTGTTTTGTTTTTTCTTTTGTAATTGTATGCGGCTCAAAATGGTCTGAAACAACTTTAAAAATATAAATATTTTTATTTATAAGAGCATTATAAAAACCATACGATTCCATGTCTACTATTTCATATCTTTCTTGAAACTCTGCCTCATTGACGCAAGTTATATTGTATCCGTTGTATTCATTTACTTTAAAGAATTCCCCTTGATAATAAATAGCACTCATCTCGACTAAATCACCAATACTAAATTTTTTACTTGCACCACAAATTCCTATATTTATAAAAATATCATGATTGGTTATATGAAAATTTTTGAGGAGGGTTTGCGTTGCTAAAGTTGCATTTTGAATTCCTATACCGCTAATTATAAGAACAAATAATTCATGTTGAAAGAGAGTAAAACCATCTAATTTACTTTTTTTGAGTTTAAATTTATCCACAAAAGCTTGGGCTTCACTCTTAAGAGCAGTTACAAAATAGTTCAAATTTTATCTTTATAAATAATTTTTTTTATATTTTAAGCTTTCTAAGCTATAATTCCGTTGCTCTTCTTTAGACCTGTGCAATGGTTGTTTAAGGAACCGTGTCAGGGTAGGAATACAGCAGCACACCATGAACAGTTATGTGCCGCAGGTATCTGGAGAAGGGTATTTCTTTTCACAATCAACAATTTTTAATCTTCTCTATATTTTGAAATTCCACAAGCCTGATTTTTTTGTGGTGGATGATTTTTTAAATAGGTCAAATCTTCAAGTGTTTGGTTTAAAACTCTTTTTTGCTGGACTATTGGCAACATTAAATTATCTTTTTCATTCAATGGAATACTCCAATCTAAAAGTATCGTCTCAACTTCTTTATCTAAGTCTGTTAGTGCATTTTGTATATGTTTAATTGAATTCATAAAGCCATTGTAGCAAAATTTCATCATAATTTTGATACAATTCCGACCTCAAAACATGAGAATTTTACAAAGGGGTGACCGATGCCAAAAATGAAATCTGTTAAAGGCGCTGTAAAGCGTTTTAAAGTTAAAAAAAATGGTACAGTTAAGCGTGGAACTGCTTACAGAAGCCATATTTTAACTAAACAAGATCCAGCAACTCGTCGTAAACAACATGAGCCAAAAATAATTGCTAAAGTTGACGAAAAAAATGTAAAGGCGATGATTAACTAATTTTAGTTCAATCATTTATCTCCAATTTTTAAAAAAATTGGGCAAGACCACTTAAGATGTGGCACCCTAAGTACAAAAAGCTACCACGGGTAAAGAAAAAGGAAAAATATGCCAAGAGTAAAAACAGGTGTTGTTCGTAGAAGAAGACACAAAAAGATATTAAAATTAGCAAAAGGTTTTTATAGCGCTCGCCGTAAACATTACCGTAAAGCTAAAGAGCAATTAGAGCGTTCATTATATTATGGTTTTCGTGACCGTAAACAAAATAAAAGAGAATTCCGTAAATTGTGGATTATCCGTATCAATGCGGCGGCTCGTTTAAATGGTATGAACTATTCAAGTTTCATCAATGGTCTTCATAAAGCTGGCATCGAGCTTGACCGTAAAATTCTAGCTGATATGGCGATGAATGATGCAGCAGCATTTAGTGCAGTTGCAGAAGCTTCAAAAGCAGCACTTAGTAAATAATTTTCAAGACCTTTTTTGGTCTTGAAATTACACTTTATTCAGATATAAAACTGAATTTCCTTTACTGTTATAATAAATTCCAAAACAATTTTTTCTTGATACAAATACACCTCTTCCATTAAAGCTTTCAGAATTTCTAAATATTGTGGCTAAAATTTGTGTATCAAACCCAACCCCTTCATCTGTAATTTGTGTAATAAGATAGGTTGATTTACCATCTTCAATTTTATCAAGTTTTACTACTATTTTTTTTTCACACTCTTCACTTTTTTTGAGTAAAGTTTCAAAGTAAATATCATCATTTAAAAGTTGATGTTTATACGAAGCAGATATTCCAAGATTACCATGCTCATAAGCATTCATAAACAATTCAGTAAATACAATATTGGCATTATAAGTTGATTCATTTGTACTAAGTTTTTTTAACTCTTTTTCATACCATTCATTTGCAAAATCAATACTTTCAAGCGTACAATCAAAACTTTTTTCACTCACAACTGTACTTGTATAATGAAGTCTATTAATAAAAATAAGCGTAATATCATCTTCCTGTACTTTTATTTTTTCAAAAATTTTATTTTTTAAATCTTCTCTAGTATAAGAAGTTGCAAAATCAAATTCTATAAATTCAGCATAAGTTTGATTCTCAAAAACAGTATTCTCAACAACACCATCACTATAAAAAAGTAATTTTGCAATCCCTAAAGTTTTATACTCCGAAATAGAAAATTTTTTTTGATATTTATTCATGGGAGGATTGTTTGATTTGATACGAATAATCTCTCTTTCATCTGTTTGTAAGAGCATAACAGGCATAGCAAATTTTGCATATTCCATCCGTCCATACGAATTATCTATGACAATATAATCAATGGCTAAAATTTCCTCTTCAAGTAATATTGGTCTAATATATTCCATGGATTCTGTTATGAGAATATGTAAATCAAAACTATCATGCATTTTCATTTTATCTATTAAATGATTAATAAAGGAAGTCATTAATATAGCTGTTAAAGAGGCGGATAGCCCTTTTCCCATACCGTCAACGATAAGATAAAAAGTTCTATATTCATCTATCTCTCTTGCAGTATAGGCATCACCGCTCATCATGTCAAGTGGTTTATATAAAAAATCTACTAATTCATTTTGAGTTGAATCTATCATTTTATAATAAAAATCATTTCTCAGAATATTTAACTCTTTAGCAAAAGATAAATTTTCTTGATAACTACTATAATTTTCTAAGGTTTCATTTAATAAGAGCATTTTTATACTTTAAATTTATTAAGTGTTTGTTCGAGTTGATTTGCTTCTCTGGATAAGTGTGATGCTGCATTTTTAACGGCAACTCTAATAGCAGTGTTTTTATCTGCAATATGTACCACTTCATCCATATTCGCAATCAACTCTTTTGTTTTTGTTGCAATATAAATACTCTGGTGAAGAACATCTTTTGATTGCGTACTTGTAATAGCCAAATTGTTTTTTGTATCTTGTGATGAGATAATTAATGCATTTGCTGCGCTTGAGATATTTTGCATATTTTCTGAAGTTTCTTCTGTTTCTGTAGAAATTTCAACTACATTTTGTGAAATTAAGTTTATATTTGCACTAATTTCACTTAAACTTTTTTGCGTTCTCTCAGCAAGTTTTCTTACTTCATCTGCAACTACAGCAAATCCTCTTCCATGTTCCCCTGCTCTGGCAGCTTCAATAGCAGCATTAAGTGCTAAAAGGTTTGTTTGGTCTGCAATATCAGAGATAATGCCAAGAACATCTTTAATATTTTTTGCTTGTTCAGTTAAAGAAGTAACTTTTTGCGCTAAATCTTGTTGACGCACATTGCCATGTTCTATAGAATCTACAACATCTTTAAGCTTTATAATAAAATCAGATAGAACATTAAATGTTTTATTTAAATCTTCTGTTACAACAACTGAACCCTCTTCTACTGTATCTAATCTTTCCCCTATCTCTGTTGCTAAAGTATAAATATTAGCTATTTTATTGTCAGAGTTGACACTATTGGTTGCCAATTCACTTACTATTTGGTTCAGTTGTTCACTCTCATTCACTGTTACAGAGGATACATTTTTAGCGTTATCCATAGCAGCTCTAAATGCTTCTATCATTCCATGTAACGCAGTAGAAATTTGTGATATTTCATCACTTCCAGCAATATTAATATCACAAGTTAAGTTTAATTCATTTGATACACATCGTATTTTTTCCAAACTAAGAGTAACATTTTTACTTACACCTCTACTAATAGTCAATATTACTAGAAAAATAATTGCCGTAAAAAGTGTATATGCACCTAAAGTAAGAAAAGTTGTAAGTGTATGTTCTTTTTCAACCGTATCAATCAAAAGTGTGTTTTGACGAGACATTTCATCATCAACCTCTTTTAAAAGATTGATTTTCTTTGTAATTGTTGCAAACCAATGTTCGCTATCTACACCAAAATTGCCCGTGATGGCTTTTTCATTTGCAATTTTTCGCATGACATTCACTTCATCAATTACTGGATTTTTTATCTTCTCTGTATAAAACGCTTTGACTTCTTTAGAGGACATTGCCATGGATGAATCTAAATAACTATTTTGTTCTGCAACAAGTGTTATCCACTTGGCAAACATCCCATCCGCAAATTTATCTGCTGCAAATGAACCGCTCAAAACTGCCCTTTCAATCCCTGCTCTCTCTTTTGATTTTAAAAAATTTGTATAAGAATCAAGTGCTTTAATTAATTTTTGTGTATTTGCAAGTTTTGCTGTAAGTGCTACTATATTCAAAATTTTCCGATTCATGTCCGTATAATATGCAACCTCATCTTTGACACTAATAGTTAATGAAGATACTTGAGAACGAATTTGTTCAAGAGAGTTCATATCAGATTGAAAAGATGCTATTTCAGATTGTAAATCATCTGCATATACACTAAGATTTAAACTTAATAAATAGCTGTTTAATTCACTATTTCTATTAGTTGTCAAGATTCTTTGCTTTTGTAATATTTCACCAAATTTTTCCCCTTTTGAGCCAATAAAACCAGCCCCAGCACCTCTTTCTTTTTGGGTTTCATGGATTAAAAGACTTAATTTTTGGGAAAGTATATTCAACTCTTTTGTTTGCGTTATACTCTCTTTATCTTTCATACTTTGTAAAAGTGTAGAAATCATAATTATAAGAGCAAAACCAACAACTATACCAATAATTAAGTTTAGCTTGTTTTTAATAGTCACTCTTAAAGCCTTTTTGCATTAAAAGTGGCTGTTAAATTTAAATCACTTATTAAATCAAGCAAATCAGGATTTCCAATCTTTAGCACTATATTAATTCCATCTTTTAATACCAGTTTATTCAAATAACCAATAACCGATGATGTAAGCGAGATAGAATCAACGATATGAATAGTGATTGCTTTATGATGAGCAACAACTCCATCTACTAAATTTTTTATATCTTGAAAATCATGAATACTTTTGATATTTCCTTTGATTGTAATAATTCCTTCTGAAGCACTTATTTCCATGCGAACCCTTTTTGTAAAATTTTGTCTAAATATGCTACTAGAATTTATCTTTAAATGGTATGAATTGTAAAAAATATTTGTTTTATTTATAGAGCGGGAATAAGAAAGAGTAGAAAAACTTGATTGACCAAATCATCAAAAGAGTTTGGTCGTAGAGCGAGGGTGAAATCTTGCAAATCTATCCTGCAATAACTTTAATATAAACTTCTCTCTCTTGTCTTGGTCCATCAAATTCGGCAAAAAATACACCTTGCCATTTTCCCATGACAAGTTTCGCATTTTCTACGGGAATACTTACAGAACTTCCCATGCGAGAACTTTTAAGGTGTGCGGCTGCGTTATCCCCTACATGTAAATAATCGACATCATTAGGAGCAATACGATTGAGAGCATTCAGTAAATCACGGCGAAGTGCTGGGTCAACATTTTCAAACATAAATATACTTGTTGTTGTATTCGGTGAAAATACTACACAGATACCATCTTTTATCCCTGAAGTAATCACTGCTTCATTTACTTCGTTACTTATATCCATAAGTTGTGTTTTATGACTTGTTGGAAATTTCATTATTTTCATTATTTAACCCCTTTTTCTTTAGATTTTTTCTTTTCATCTTTCATGAATGTGAATAGAGCCGAATATTCACTTCGTGTTAAAAATCTTGTTTTACCACTTGGAAGATTATTCAGCTCAATCTCTGCAAAACTCACCCGTTTCAAGTCTGCAACCTCAGCTCCAAAGTGTGCAAAAAATCTTCTGATTTCACGATTTTGCCCCTCACTAATAGCTATCTTTAAGATAGAATAGTTATGTTCACTCTTGTGAATTTTGTATCCTATAAAAGGTGCAAAAGTCATAGAAGTAACTGTGCTATGAGAATGTCCTCCAGCTGTTGCATCGCTAAGTTCCAAACCATTAAGCATCGCTTCTTCCATGGCAGGTGTTATCTCACCTTTGATTTTTATTTTATACACTCTTTCAAGATTAGAAGTCATAAGTGCAGTTGCAACTTTTGAAGCATCTGTTAAAAGTAAAACACCCTCTGTTGCATAATCAAGTCTTCCCACTGGAATAAAATGTTTATATTGTTTATCAAGTGTATCATAGATAGTTCTTCGACCTTTTGGGTCAGTTTTTGTAACAAGTTCCCCTTTTGGTTTATTGTAAACTATCACTGTATATTTATCACTTGGTGTTACTTGTTTTCCACTTACATAGACAATAGATTCTTTTTCATCTACCTGTGTTGCAGGATTATTTTGAATTTCACCATCCACTCGTACATATCCAGCTTGGATAACAGCGTCAGCTTCTCTTCTTGAGTAGCTTGAGTGGTGTGCTATATATTTGTTTAATCGCATCATTTATGATATACCTTTTTCAATAAGCGTGTGAATGTGAAGCACGCCTTTAATTTTTTTATTTTTATCTGTTATCACCAACAGTTGAATTTTTTTCTCTTCTATAAGCACAAGTGCTTCACTCGCAAGCATCTCTTCATCATCCAAAGTCATAGGATTGATTGTTGCGTATTCTAACACATTTGCTTCAAGTGAAAAATCATCCCGTAAAAGTGCACGGCGAATATCGCCATCACTTACAAGTGCCATGAGTTTATCATCTTCATCTGTAATTAAGACAGTTCCGATTCTCCCTTCACTTATTTTTATAATCGCCTCTTTGACTTTTGTATCTTGGGCAACTATTGGGATATTTTTTGTTTGCATAAGATTACTTACTTTTACAAACAATCTTTTACCCAAAGCACCGCCTGGATGAAAAGAGGCAAAATCACTTTTTTTAAAATCTCTTGCTCTCATGAGACAAATTGCCAAAGCGTCACCCAAAGCCAAAGTAAGTGTTGTAGAACTCGTAGGTGCAATATCAAGAGGACAAGCCTCTTTTTGGACAACCACATCTATTACTAAGTCGCTATATTTTCCCAAAGTAGAATTTCTATCTCTTGTCATGCCAATAAGAGGAATGTCAAATCTTTTGATATGCGGTAAAATAGAGCTTAACTCTTCACTTTCTCCACTGTAACTAATAGCGATAACAACATCATTTTTACTAATCATCCCAAGGTCACCATGGAGTGCTTCTGTAGGGTGTAAAAAAAAGCTAGGTGTTCCAGTGGATGCAAAAGTTGCCGCCATTTTAGCGCCAATGAGTCCAGATTTACCAACGCCACTTACCACTAATTTTCCTGTACAAGCCATAATAATTTGAACTGCTTTTTCAAAAACATCATTCATATTTTGAGCTGATTGAAGAAGTGTATTTGCTTCTATAGTAAGTGTTTCTTGTGCTATTTGTTTATAATTCATAGGCGGGATTATATCATTTTTAATTATTTATTGAAAACATATATATAGAAATCAGATATAATATTTTTCAAAAAAAATTTGGGAGAGAATTATGAGAGATAAATTAGGTAAATACATAAGTAGCATTGATACACTCAAACTTGAAGAAAGAGTATTAAAATATAATACTCTAATTTTAGGCGAAGAGGGAGCAGGAAAAACGAATTTAGCATGCAAAATCAGAAACTATGTAATTGATAAGAATGTGCCAACTATTTATATGGACTTTTCAGATTCAAACGAAGATGCAATTGAAATACGGTATAAAGATGAACATTTTAATTATATCAGATTTGAAGAAAGCGAAGAGTTTAATAACGCTTTAGATGAATTAGTAAAAGCAAAAAAACATATCTACATGGCTGTAAACCCTAACTATTTTTCTTTCAAAAGAGATATTAAAAGTAAGCTTACACAAACACTCCAAAAACAAGAGCTTTTAGATAACTATTATTATTTCTTTCATGACATAGAAAGTTTGAATGGTTTTTATACAAAATTTGAAGATTTTTTACTCTACATGTTAGGCTTTTTAAATCTTCAAAAATATGGATTGACATTTTTGGCACAACCACATAGCACTTTTGCAAATCCACAAATAAAACTTTTATTTACATTTTTATATATAGGAAAATGTACTCATTTAGATTATTTTAATACTGCAAATTTAAAAAATTTCAAGAAAAATACTTTTCTTCATCAATACAGAACAGATTATCCAACACTTTTATTTAGTGATATTAAAACAAATCTTGTTGAGATTGATGAATATCTTTTTGAAGAATAAAGATGCAAAAACTTTTTCATGAAGTTGCCTCTTTAGATAAAAGGTGTTACGAAGAGTTCGGACTAAGTGAAGATATACTCATGGAACATGCTGCAAATGGGATGGCTGAGTATATCCGCAATCATTTTCATAAAAGTTCTCAAATCATTATCGTCTGTGGTAGTGGCAACAATGGCGCAGATGGTATTGCACTTGCAAGACTTTTACATGGCGATTTTCCAGTGAGCCTCTTTTTTGTAAAAGAACCAAAATCTGAGATGGCAATTTTACAAAACAAACGCACTCAAGCAGTTGGAGTCAAAATTTGTCAAGAGTTATCTCCATGTGATGTTCTTATCGATGCTATCGTTGGAACAGGTTTTAGTGGTAAATTTGATGCAAGACTTCAATTAGTTTTGGAACAGATGAATGAACTCGAAGCATTTAAAATAGCATGTGATGTTCCCTCAGGCTTGGAACAAAATGGGCAAGTTAGCTCGAATGTTTTTGAAGCAGATGTCACTCTTACCATGGGTGCTTTGAAAAAAAGTTTATTTTTAGATGAAGCAAAAGAGTTTGTAGGTAAGATAGAAGTGCTTACTCTGGGTATCTCCAGAGAAATTTATGAAACACCAACAAACTGGAATTTATTAGATTTGCTAGATTTACAACTCCCTTACAGAAAGAAAAAAAATTCCCACAAAGGAAATTATGGACATTTAGCACTTGCATGTGGAAATAAATCAGGTGCAAGTATTATGAGTGCTTTGAGTGCTTTGAAATTTGGAACTGGTTTGGTCACTTTAATTGGATTTGAAGATGAAGTGATTCCAGAGATGCTTATGTATGCTCATGAATTACCAACAAATACAACAGCTCTTGCTTGTGGTATGGGTTTGGGAAATGAGTTTAGTAAATTAGAATTAGATAAGTTTTTAGATAACACTTTGCCCTTAATTGCAGATGCTGATATTTTTCATATGCCCATACTTTTGGATATTTTAAAAAGGGAAGATGTGGTTTTAACACCTCATCCAAAAGAGTTTGTATCTGTTTTAAAACAAACAGGGATAGCCGAAATATCTGTAGAAATTTTACAAAAAAATCGTTTTGAATATGTAGAAAAGTTTTGCTCATTATTGCCACATGTTACCCTTGTTCTAAAAGGTGCAAATGTCATAATTGGTAAAGATAATCAGTTTTTTATCAATCCACATGGCACTGCATCTTTGGCAAAAGGGGGAAGTGGTGATATCTTAAGTGGCTTGATAGGCGCTCTTTTAGCACAAGGATATACAGCGTTAGAAGCTGCAAAAAATGGTTCCTTAGCACATACAAAACTCGCACTTAACTATCAAGGCGCTGATTTTTCACTGACTCCAAAAGAGTTGATTGATGGAATAGGCAACTTGTAAGATTGCTTATGTTATAAAATAGCCATATAAATATTAGGAAGTAAAACTATGCATAAATTAAAAATCGGAAAATATGAACTAGGGAGTCGCTTAATTGTTGGAAGTGGCAAATATATTGATTTTCAAACAACAAGAGAAGCAACTCTTGCAAGTGGAAGTGAACTTATCACTGTTGCTGTTCGCCGTTTAAATATCACAAATCCAGATAAAGAAAATCTTCGAGACACTTTTGCAGGCACAAATGTAAATTTTTTACCAAACTCTGCGGGATGTACAACTGCCGAAGAAGCGATTACAACTTTTAGACTCACTCGTGAAGCTACGGGGATAGATTTGATTAAACTCGAAGTTATTGGTGATACAAAAAAAACGCTCTATCCTGATGTAATTGAGACAATAAAAGCATGTCAAATTTTGGCAAAAGATGGTTTTACAATCATGGCATATACTTCAGATGACCCAATTATGGCAAAAAGATTAGAAGATGCTGGCGCACATGCAATTATGCCACTTGCTGCTCCAATTGGAAGCGGTTTAGGGATTCAAAACCCTTACAATATAGTTTTTATCCGTGAAGCTGTAAGTGTTCCTGTAATTGTAGATGCTGGAATTGGGTGTGCAAGTGATGCAGCGTATGCGATGGAACTTGGTGCTGATGGTGTTTTAACAAATACAGCAATAGCTCAAGCGCAAAATCCTATTCTTATGGCCAAAGCGATGAAACATGCCGTAATAGCAGGACGCATGAGCTATTTAAGCGGAAGAATCCCAAAACGCCCTTATGCAACTGCATCTTCTCCAATACATGGGATGATACAGTTTTAAGCAAAAAGGATTTTTTCCTTTTGCTTAGTGTATCTTCAAACCTTTAAAAAATTCCATCTCGTAGCGACTTATAATTCTAATCATATTTGTAGAACCAACAACACCATAAGGGTCACCAGCTGTAAGAATATAGGTGCTATCTATATCTAAAACACCTCTATTAATACCTTCACTCATGAGTTCATGCATAATAGTGCCATGATTGTTGTTACTTACAGAAAACGCTGGTACAACACCCCAAACAATAGTGAGTGATTGTGCTGTTTTTTTATCATGCGTTACTGCATAAATAGGTTGTTCTGGGCGATAACGAGCTATTTTTTTTGCAGAATTTCCTGATGAAGTAATAGTTAAAATCCCTGCCGTATCCAAAGTATGACATAATAGTACTGCAGACTCATTTATTTTATCTGCTTTGTCATGCATCTCAAATTCTGTCAATTTATTAAAAGGGTAATGTTTTTCTATCCCCTTAATAGTATTTACCATGGTTTGCACTGCCAAAACAGGATTATGTCCCATGGCGCTCTCTTCTGAGAGCATAACAGCGTCTGTTCCATCTAAAACAGCATTTGCAATATCACTAATTTCAGCTCTTGTTGCAGTGTCATTTTTTGTCATGGAAAGGAGCATTTGGGTTGCAGTAATTACAGGTTTACTCACATTATTTGCTTTTTTTATCAACATTTTTTGTACACTCGGAACATCATAATAAGGTATCTCTATCCCCAAATCACCACGAGCAACCATAATGCCATCACTTTCTTTGAGAATTTCGTCTATATTATCAACTGCATCAAATTTTTCTATTTTTGCAAAAAGTTGTACTTTCCCACCATTTTCGGCAATAATAGCTCTTGCATTACGCATATCTTTTCCATTTTGTACAAATGAAATTGCCATAAAATCAACATTATTTTCGATTCCCCAAAGCATGTCTATTTTATCTTTTGGAGTTAAAATATCAATTCCAAGTTCTGTATTTGGAAAATTCACCCCTTTTTTTGAGCTAAGAATCCCATCATTTTCTATGATAACTTTCACATGCTCAGGCGTGACTTCAATAACTCGTGAGCGGATAATTCCATCATAAAGATAGATAAATTCCCCCTCACGCAATCTGTCTAAAATAGATTTTTGATTGAGCGTTAAACGATAATAAGCATCACTTACTTTTGTACCAATGATATCCTCTTTAACAAACTCTAAAATATCATCTACTCTGAGCATAAAATCCTCTTCAAGTACGCCAATACGAACTTTTGGACCACTAATATCTTGTAATATTCCTGTGATTAAACCTGTATTTTTAATCGCCATTCGTATTCTCTTTAAAACAGTAGAGTGGTATTCATGCGTTCCATGACTAAAGTTTAGGCGAAATACATTCACACCTGCACGAATTAACTCTTCTATTTTTTCTAAAGAATCTGAAGAGGGTCCAATAGTTGCTAAAATTTTTGTTCTTTTTTTCATGAAATATCCATATTTTATAAGCTGAAAAATTATACTGTTTTATTATTCCAATAAAGACACAAATAGATTTATGTCTTTATAACTTTAGAGCAGATTTTTTGCCAAAACTTTGCTTGAAGCAAAGTTTTAAGCCTGAAAAGTTATCGCATTTGCAATTCTAAGCATTGTTTCTTGTTTACCCAAAATAGCCATGATGCTATCGAGTCCGGGACCTGAGAGTTTGCCTAAGAGTGCTATGCGAAGAGGTTGACCGATTTTACCAAAACTGATTTGCATCTCACTGACAACCTCTTCCATCAGTGCATGATAATCACTTGGCAAATGGAGTTCTGATGAAGCTGAAATTTTCGCTCCAAAAGCGTTTAGAATTTCTACAGAATCAGATTTAAAAGCTTTTTTGAGTGCTTTTTCATCATAAGAGGTTGGGGTTTGGAGGATTTCTTGAATCAAAAATCCAAGCTCTTTGAGTGTTTTTGCTCTATCTTTTAGTATATCAAGGATAATCTCTTTTTTGTCATGAGAAGTTAAAACGATATCATAGTCTGAGAGTAACTCTGCAAGAGTACTATTGGAGCTATTTTTGATGTAGTGTGCATTGAGCCAATCGAGTTTTTCTGTATTATAAATAGAAGCTGATTTATTAATATCTTCTGGATTAAAAAGCTCCATCATCTCATCCATAGAAAAAATTTCTTGGTCTCCATGACTCCAGCCCAAACGAACCAAAAAGTTTAGAAGTGCTTGAGGCAAATATCCCATCTCTTTATATGCCATGACATCAGTTGCTCCATCTCGTTTGCTGAGTTTTTTCCCCTCATGGTTATGAATCATCGGCACATGATAAAAACTAGGTATTTCAAAACCTAATGCCTCATAAACCACTATCTGTTTTGGAGTGTTTGAGAGGTGGTCATCTCCACGGATAACTTGATTTACACCCATTAAATGGTCATCAATAGCTACAACAAAATTATAAGTGGGTGAGCCATCAGCTCTTGCAATAACAAAATCATCTAAAATATCTAGAGCTTGAAAACTTACATCTCCTTTGACTCCATCTTTTACAATGATTGTGCCACTTTGAGGTGCTTTTATCCGAATAACTGGCTCAACTCCTTCAGGTGGTGTATCATTAAAATCACGGTATCGTCCATCATACATGGTGCGTTGTTTGTTTGCCATTTGTGTTTCACGAAGCTCTGAGAGTTCCTCTTTTGACATGTAGCATTTGTAGGCTTTACCTTCATCTAAAAGTTGCTTAATATATTGTGCGTAAATTTCATCTCGTTGTGATTGATAAGTAATTTCACCTTCATGAGCGAGTCCGAGCCATTGAAAAGCCTCCAAAATTGCATTTGCCGCTTCGACTGAATTTCTGGCTTTATCAGTATCTTCTATGCGAAGAAGAAATTTGCCATTATTTTTTTTTGCCCAAAGATAGGAAAAAAGGGCAGTTCTAAGACCACCAATATGAAGATAGCCTGTAGGACTTGGAGCAAAACGAGTAACAATCATGAAAAGCCTTTTTGTAAAATAAGTTTTGCATTTTAGGCAAACATTGGTTAAATATTGGTAAAATATTTGATTATTTTTTTAGGATTTTATATGCACAAAATTTTTCTTTCCCTTTTTATCACTTTTACGCTTAATGCTCAAATCGTAGATGGAGTTGCTGCTGTTGTCAAAGACTTTGCTATCACTCTCTATGATGTCAAAAAAGAGATGCAACTCTCAAAGCTCACAGCAACGCAAGCATTAGATGTTTTAATCCGTAAAAAACTCGAAGAGATAGAATGCCAAGAGCGAAAAATTACGGTGAGTTCAAGTGAAGTTTATGATGATATTAAAAAAACTGCAGAGGCTAATAACATGACTGTGAGTCAGTTTTATGATGCAGTTCGAGAATCAAATGGACTTACTTCATCACAGTTAAAAGAGAAGATGAAAGAAAAGCTCATGAGTCAAAAACTCTATGGAGCTGTCGCTTATACTCACATGTCTGAGCCAAGTGCTTCTGAAATAGAAGAATATTACACGCTTCATAAAGATGCTTTTATGCATCCAACCTCTTTTAATATTACTATTTATATTGCACAAAATGAAGCCAAACTTCAAGAAAAAATTGATAACCCTATGTTTTATTCTCCTGAAATTCAGGTAAAAGATGAGGTGTTACAATATGAAAGAATCTCTCCAGAACTAGCAAGCCTACTTGAAAAAACACCCATAAATAGTTTTTCTCAAATTGTGCCAAATGGAAAAAATGGATACATGAGTTTTTATATCAAATCCGTAAAATTAGCAGAGGAAGATGGAACAAAAGGGATAGAAAATAAGATTTCAAATCTTATCATGGCAACTAAAAGAGAGCAAGTTCTTGGGGATTATTTTGAAAGACTTCGTAATACGGCAGATATAAAAACTCTACGAATGCCAGAATAAAAACTTCTTTATGAAAATAATTTTAACCACTCTAAATTCACGCTATACACATAGCTCTGTAGGGTTGCGTTATCTTTTTGCAAATTTACAAGAGTTACAAGGAGATACTTTTATTTTGGAGTTTAGCATTAATGATGCACTTCAAAGTGTGGCTGAAAATCTTCTTCTGGATTCTCCTCATATTATTGGAATTGGTGTTTATATTTGGAATGCAAAAGAGGTCAATGAACTTATCCATATTCTGAAAAAAGTCTCTCCACAAACAACCATTATTTTAGGTGGTCCAGAAGTAAGTTACGAGCCTTTTCGGGTAAATTTTGATGAAGCTGATTTTATTATCCAAGGTGAAGGTGATATTGCTTTTTATGATTTATGTAACAAAATTATAAATCAAACACCACCTATTGATAAAATTATCAAAATGACACTTCCGCCTTTAAAACAAATAAAACTTCCCTATGAATATTACACAGATGAAGATATAAAAAATAGATATATTTATGTGGAAGTCTCACGAGGTTGCCCTTTTGAATGTGAATTTTGTCTCTCCTCTATGGATGAAAAAGTGCGTGCTTTTGATTTAGATAAAGTTTTAGAAGAGTTTGAAAATCTTTGGCAAAGGGGAGCGAGAAATTTTAAATTTGTAGATAGAACTTTTAATCTTAACATGAGAACTGCAAATAAAATTTTGGACTTTTTTTTGGCAAAAGAGGAAGAATATTTTGCTCACTTTGAAGTGATTCCAGACCATTTTCCAGCTTTACTCAAAGAAAAAATAGCCAAGTTCCCGCATGGTGCTTTGCAACTAGAAATTGGGATACAAACACTTAATCCAGAGATAGCAAAGAATATTTCTCGCCAACTCTTACTTGATAAAATAGAAGAAAATATAACATTTTTAGAAAATGAAACACAGGCACATATCCATTTAGATTTGATAGTTGGACTCCCTGCTGAGACATTAGAGAGTTTTGGAAAAAATCTTGATAAACTTGTAAGCTTGAGTAGTTGTGAGATACAAATAGGGATACTCAAAAAACTTTCAGGTACTTATATAAAACGGCATGACGAAACTTTTGGAATGGTTTATAGCGATATTCCACCGTATGATATTTTAAAAAATAATGTGCTTTCTTTTAACGAGATTCAGATTATGAAACGATTTGCAAGGTTTTGGGATTTGACTTACAATAGCGGAAATTTTAAAAACAGTATTACTTTAGTATGGCAAGATAAAAGTGTTTTTGAAAATTTTTATGCTTTTGGCTTATGGATTTATGAGCAAACAAATTCTACATGGATGATTTCACTCCAAAGATTGGGAGAACTCTTATTTTTGTATTTGACACAAGTAAAAAAGTTAGCATCACAAATGGTCGCTGAAAAGATGTTACTAGACATGATGAAACTCAAAGGCAGAGCAATCCCTACCTATCTTAAACCGTATGCAACAGAGTTTGTAGTTCAACAAAAAATGGGAACTTCTGGTTTTAACAAAAGACAAAATTGAGTATAATAATTTATGAATTTTTTTAAAGTAATATTTTCAATTTTATTATTATTAATCATGATAACTGCTAATAGTTTGGCGGAACTTATAGATAATCAGGTGATTGTCGCTGCTGATGCAAAATATAAAACTTTTGCAAAAAATCGTTTTATTGCAGCAAAAAAACAATTACTCACTGACCTTCAAGGTAAGACGGACATGGAAAAATTGGAGGTAGTAAATAGTTGGTACAACGCTATCCTTTACAAAAGTGACCGAGAAATTTATGGAGTGAGTGATTATTGGGCTACACTTTATGAATTTGTAGGAAAAGGGATGGGTGATTGTGAAGATTATACAATTGCCAAATATTACACACTCAAAGAGTTGGGAATTGACCCAAATAAAATGAAGTTTACTTATGTTGTTTACAAAAGCAGAAGTGGAGAAAATATCTCTCATATGGTACTTTCGTACCTCACTGTACCAAAGCCAAAATCAAAAGATGATATTTTGATTTTAGGGAATATTAATCAAAGAGTTTTACCTGTATCCAAACGGCTTGATATAGTCAAAATGGTTAGGATGATGAACGGTGACACAGGTGCGCAATCAAAAAAATGGAAACAGTTAGATTCTGACATGAAAAGGAAAAAGTTATGATGACACTCTTTAAACAGATGGCTTTGGCTATATCGTTGATTATTATATTTTTATTAGCTACCGTTATGGTGATAAATTATCAATCTGCAAAAAAAGATATAATACAAAGTCTTTATGAAACAACTGTAAATAATATTTCCACTTTAACCACAAAGTTGGCAGAAGCTTCTTCAGATTCTGCACTTCTCACTTCAACTATAGATGCCGAATTTGATAGTGGTTATTATAAGATGATTGATTTTAAATCTAATGATGGTAAATCGGATTACAAGCAGATAGATAATAAGGCAATAAAAGATGTCCCCTCATGGTTTGTAAATTTCAGCTCAATTGAATTAGATTCTGTTTCTTCTGATGTTTCTTCTGGTTGGGACATGATAGGCACGGTAACTGTTTTAGGCGATACTGGAGTTGTTTATAGAGCCTTGTATAAAATGCTTATCAAACTTTCTTATTTGTTTATTGTGTCTTTATCTATAGCTTTAATTATTTTGTCTGGAATGCTTCATTTTATACTTAAACCATTGTCTAGAATTCGAGACCAAGCAGAAGCTATTCTCAGGAATGAATTTATTATTCAAGAAAAAATGCCTTTTACAACAGAGTTTAAAGATGTTGTAAATGGTATGAATGCTATGGTTAGTAAAGTTGAGGAGATATTCAAAAAAGGGAATGAAGCGGCTCAGAGAAATAAAGAACTCATGTATAATGACCCAATAACCAAACTTTTCAATCGCAGATACTTGATGCTCAAACTTCCTGACCTTATCAAAGTTGAAAATAAAGCCAATGGTGGAATTATCATGTTTATCGCTCTTGGTGGTGCAGAGATACTCAATCAAACTTTAGGGCGAAGAAAAGCTGATGATATATTTTTGGAGATTGCAAATGAATTTCATGATATTTGTAAGAAGTTTGAAGATAGAGTTATAGCTCGTGTAAATGGTACAGAATTTACTCTCATGTTGCCTGATTGTGAGGCAGATGAGGCTCGTGAGATAGCAAAAAGTATTCAAGAAAAGTTTGCACAACTTATAATAACAGAAGAATTACCGCTCAAAGATGTGTATATAAATATAGGGATTTATAAGTACAAACCAACTGTGAGTATTGCTGATTTGCTTACAAGAGCAGATAACGCTCTCTCTCAAGCTAAAGCTGATGAAAAAGATAATATTTATCTGTATGAAGAAAAAGATGATGAACATGCATTAGGCAAAGAGCAATGGCGTGAGATTATAGAAGAGTCAATTAACAAGAACTATTTTAGCCTCAAATTCTGGCCGACTCTCAATGCAAAAACAAAACAAGTCAATCATAAAGTTATGACCTTTACTATTGATGGTGGAGTGAGCAAAAAGTATTTTTATGGTGATTTTATAGCACCTGCAATCAATTTGGGACTTGTAAGCAAAATGTATTTGGTAGCTCTCAAAGACCTTATTACAGCGCAACATGAGGAACTTAATGGAAGTACATGTTCTATTCGGTTATCAAATGAATTTATCAAAGATACACAAGCGTATTACGAACTCTCTTCATTATTTGAAAAGCACATAAAAACACTCAAATTTAAACTCTCTTTTGAAGTATCCGACTCATTTGCAATCAATAATACTTTGGCAGTCAAAGAGTATGTAAACCTTTTTAGCAAACATAATATTGGGTTTGGTATCAACTCTTTTACAGGAGAATCCAAAGATTTTACTTATTTAAAACAGCTAACACCAGCATTTTTAAAAGCTGATTGTGCTTTTTTACTTGACCAATCTCAAGATTCTATGGGAGCGTTACAAGTAGTTACTGATTCGTTAGGGATAGAAATAATTGCAACTTTTGTAAAAACGCAAGAGGAGCTTGATAAACTTTTTGCAATGCACATAAACAGTGTTCAAGGTCCAATTACCGATAAGTTAGGATAGTTTACTACCTTCCGCCATTATGAGGAGGGACGAATCCGTTTTTTATAGACTGCTTCGCTCCTCGCAATGACAACAAGCTTAACTTAATGGCAGTGCTTGCCATGACAGATTTAAATATTTCTTCCTCGCACACCAAAGCAATTGAAACTCAACTTTTTACCCCTCTTTAGCTATAATTAAAAATCTCTATAACCAACATAAGGCAAATCTCATGGAAAAGTTTTTTAATACAGCAGGTCCTATAAAAGAAGCAGACCATTACCATATTTCACTTTTATCTCGCATAGATTGGCAAGAGATAGAAACTCTTATCAATCAAAAAAAATATTTTATTCTCCATGCACCTCGTCAAACAGGAAAAACTTCTACACTCTTAGGCATCATGAAAGAGCTAAATTCTAAAGATAAATTTGCATGTGCTTATGCAAATATAGAAGCAGCTCAAGCGGCAAGAGGGGATGTACAAAGGGGAGTTGAGGCAATTTGTAGTGCGGTAGCTTCTCAAATAGACCTTTATCTTAAAACCGACATAAGAAAATGGCTTCATAGTGAGGCAAAAGAGGTTTCAGTAGAAGATAAATTTTCTTCTCTTTTACGCTATTGGTCGCAAAGTTCTTCCAAACCAACCGTGCTTTTGCTTGATGAAGTTGATGCTCTTGTTGGAGATACACTTATCTCACTTTTGCGACAAATTAGAGCAGGATATGCCTCACGACCAGAAGCGTTTCCACAAGCAATTATTCTTTGTGGTGTGCGAGATATTAAAGATTATAGAATCCACACCAAAGAGCATGAAATTATCACAGGTGGTAGTGCTTTTAATATTAAAGCAAAATCCATCAAAATGGGAAATTTTTCTGAGCAAGAGTGCAAGCAATTACTTTTAGAACACACTCATGCAACAGGGCAAATATTTGATGAGCTGATATTTCCAAAACTTTGGAGTGACAC
>CAMCYC010000020.1 GCA_945883795.1 Sulfurimonas crateris
TTTCCAGAACTTCTCAAACTTCATTGCCGACATGGTTTTGATATTTTAGCAGATGAAATAGAGGGGATTGGTGTCAATGATAATATTATAGATTTTTTTATCAACCAGCTTGAAATACCAAAAGATATAAAACGAACACCACAACAAAATCAACATGTAGATAATGAATTGATTATTAAATTTAAAAAAGCTCTTCAGGAGATAAAAGCACCCCTAAAATTTATTGAAGAAAAATCGTATGATAGAGTGAATAAACTCCTTTTTGATATTGAAGATATTAACTATGCAACAACGAATAAATTATATGGAAATAGTATTATTTTACAACTCGAAACAGCCACAGCATTAAAAGGTAAAATTTATGTGGAGCAAACAAAAAAAGAGAGAGTTGTAAGTATCAATATTTTAAGAGATAATCAGCCAATCTATATAAACACTTATGAAAATGAAATCAATAAAAATGATTTAGAACTTATTGTGGGCATGGATGATGAGGACATCTTGCATAAAGCAAATTTAAAAGATTTAGCACATTTATTGGTCGCTGGAACAACAGGTAGTGGAAAAACAGTTTTTTTACATTCCCTTATTTATCAATTTATTCAAAAAAATGTTGAGTTATATCTTATTGATGGCAAAAATGGTTTTGAATTTGGACAATATGAAGATGAGGCATCTGTAATCACAGATAGTAAGGAGATTCGATCGACAATAAAAGAACTCATTGAAGAGATGGAAGAGCGATATTTGAGTAAAAATATTGAACAGTTTAAACCAATAATTATTGTTGTAGATGAATTTGTTGATTTAATTATGGAAAAATCTATGATTGAAGATTTATTTGTAAGATTGGCTCAAAAAGGAAGAGGAGCAAAAATACATCTAGTTTTGGCAACACAAAGACCAGATAGTCAAATCCTAAAAGGTGTTTTACGCTCAAATCTGCCATCAAGAGTTGCATTCAAAGTTCAAAAGTCCACAGAAAGTAAAATCATTTTAGATGAAACAGGAGCGGAGAATTTATTTGGAAAAGGGGATATGCTTTTTTCAGATGGAAAAGAGATTAAAAGATTACAGGGATTTTTGGTTGACTAATTGATTCTAAATGGCGGAGCTTTCTAACAATTTTTACTCATGATTAGAGTAAAAAATGTTAAAAGGCTTTGAAAGTGGTTGCATCGTTTAGATTAATTAAAAAATTCAATAAAAATTTTCTCTAAATAATTTTTAGTATTTTCCGCTTTTTTAATTTTAACATCAAATATTGGTTTACTTGATGGAAAACGCTCAGAGTATTCACTATAAAGTTTTATTTTCATATCAATATTTTTACCAAATTGGTCCATAACCAATCGCATGTCATCTGGCGTAGCAACCCATTGCATAAATTTGTTAAACATTCGCTCCCGTACATCTAAAGCAAAATGTTCATCAAGTTCTGCTGCCATCGCCTTTAAATCCCAACGAGAAAAATAGATTCCACTCTTAAATGGAGGCATAACTTCTTTATAGATAGCAACCATATAATCAGGATAATCTTCACGATTTTGGTCATCAGTTGCACAACTTTCATCAGAACAATCACTGAATCCGACATTTTTTTGGAGTTGTTCAAATTCACTTCTAAGTTCATTTAAATCTTTAATATCCATTATGCATCCCCTTTTGGATAATTGTATCCATTTTCTTTTAATGCGGTTAAGTATTCAAAATCACTCAACATAAATTCTAGAGCCAAATCAGCTGCATCAAAATAAAGAGCAGTTCCTGCTTCTGATTTTACATTTAATAAAAACATTGGCGCCCATTCTAAGAGGTGTTCTTTTAAAAAGTTATATTGAATCTCTGCAATTTCACCTGCAATTTTGTCTTCCCCATCTTGAAGTGCTTTGAATTCTGATTCACAAAGCATGTGCATAAATTCTAATTCAATACCAATATGGTCTGCACTCATAACCCTTGCTTTATCAAGTTCTACAATAAAATCAAAATTACTATAAAGTGCTTGAACAGGATTATCTCCACCCGTTTCCATTTGTTGGTCTTCTCTTAAATAAAACGATTCGTATGGGATTAAATGAAGTAGGAAAAGATTTGTAAAATCAACATTTAACTGTTTCTCAATTAAATCTTTATTACTCATATTTTTTCGTTTATCCCACTTTTCAAATGATGGAAAAAAAGATAAAATATTTTCGTCAGTTATTATTAAATTTAAAAGTGTTTCATCAACTTCACTCATAAGTATTCGAGAGACTAAAGCATAAATATTTACACGAGCAAGTTGCTCTGTTTTTAAATCATCTTGCATAAAAGTTGTACCTTTGTTTAGGATTGGATATTTTGAGAAGTATATTAAAGCACCACTTGAAGTGGGCTTTAATAAAAGTTACGCTTTGATTTCTACAGCGTAAGCTTTGTTAGAAAGAGGAACAGCAGGTCGTCCAATATGTTGTGGACGACGAAGCGTATCACCAACTGCTAAAGGACGAGTCAATTTATCTCTCCATGCTTGAAAAATTTTCATATTATTTTCGTAATTTACAACAATATCACCTATTTTATCACCAGCTTTAGCTTTTTCAATAATAACTTTGTGATTCCATGCATGATTTCCTGCAATTGGGTCTGGATGCGAAGGTGCTACAGCATTTTGCCATGAACCACTTAGTCCATCCCACCAAATATTATCAAGGTCTTTATTGTACTCTTTAAACTGCCATACATCATGGCGAGGTTTAATCCCAGCTACTGGTTTAAGTGTACCAACCTTACCATCATTTGTCATCTCATATCGTGGAGCACCAACGCCCATAATACCGAGAGCATGTTCGAATCCAGGGATATTTACAGAATCTTTTAATTTCCATCTACCTGCATGGTGAGAACAAGCTAAAACACCAGGTCGAGTTGCCTCAGTTGGAACTGCCATAGCTACAAAGTAACCACTCTCAAGTTCAGAAACTGTATCTGTAATATTTACACGAATTGCATCGCCTCGTTTAATACCAAGTTTTTCTGCGTCTTTTGTATAAATCCAAACTGGATTATGGTTTTGAGAAATTTCCATAAGATGTTTAGAGTTTACTGAACGAGTATGAATATTGTAAGGTAATCTAAATACTGTATTTAATGCAAACTCATTTGGAGCTTTCATCATACTATGATGAATATGCGTTACAACATGTTCCATTTTTTTGTATTCACTCTCATTTCGTGGATAAATTGGAATAGCATATTCTGGCCATTTCCACTCCGCAAACCACTCAGAGAAAAATTCAAGTTTTTTACTTAAAGTATGAAACCCTTCATGAAGTTTACCATTAATTTCGATACCGATTGATTTTTTAATACCATCAGCTTCAATCCATAATGTACCAAATTTATCTTTTACTACTTGCTCTTTTGAATATTTTTTACCCTCTGCAATATATGTTTCGCCATCAAATTCAAGCTCTTCTTCTTGAGGTTTATAAACATTTGTTTTTTCTGTCCATGCACCATGGTCTCTTAAATAGCTATAAACAGGGAATTCATCATTTTTATACATTCTCTGAGCAGTTTCTTTTAATCTTGGTAAAAGACTAAGTGCCGCATCAAAATATTCAGGTACAGTTACTGCACGAGATGGGTCTTTTTTAGATGCCCAAAATTTACGAATACCTAAACTTCCATCAGGGTCAATATGGTGAACCATAATATTTGCCCAAAATTCTGTTTCTTCCCAAATTTCACCCAAACCATATTTCATGTGTGCTTCAAGTGTAGCTCTTGCAGGATTTTTTGCTTTCCAGCCCATTTTTTCAGCTGCAACTCTTAGAACTGCTTGACGGAATTCAATTCTTTGTTCTGGTTTTGATGGAGTTGACTGTTGGTCGTTTCTCTCACCAGAGAGACCAGTTGGTAAAATGTAATCACAATACCAATTTGTTTCACTCCATGTTGGAGAAAGATTAAAAGACATTTCGATTCTTTTTTCATCTTTAAGAGCTTCAATCCATCTAAATCCATCTGGATTAATCCACACTGGATTATACATACGAGGGAACCAAACAGCAAGTTTTCTAGGAACATTTAACCCTTTAGCTATCCATTTTTCTTGCCATGCATCATCCATAAGTAAGTGAGGCATAATATGACTCATCTCATATGTTGAGAGTGGAAATTCTGGTGGCCAAGCAATCTCATTCCATACATCAACTTTAGGAGCAGCTTCACCCGCAACTGTAGCTTTGTCGCCTTTACCAGCAACACTAAGCTCATGCCAATGGTGCCAAGAAGTACCACCGATATCACCACGAAGTGCACCACGAAGTGCTAATGTTAAGAAACCAGCACGAGTAATCATCCAACCACCACGATTAGCAATTGGTCCAGAACGCCATAAATAAGTGGCAATTTTATCACCTGCGTCTATGTACATTTCCCATAGTGCGTCAAGCTTATGCTCCATGCCTTCAAGTTTACACTCTTTTACTACAAACTCTTTTGTATATGGCGCATAAAGTTCTTGTGCTAACTTAATAAAATCTTCATAAGTATCACCAGTAGGCATTTTAGATATATATCCATAACCAACCATCTTTTGAAGATAATCTTTATTGTCCATCAAACGGTCCCAGTTTAACCACTCTTTTACAAAATCATGAGCTACAAAGTTTTCACCATTTTTATCTTTTTCGTTTAATACACGATTTGCTAAATATAAATAAAGTGCCGTTTCAGTTCCAGGCCATGCAGGAATCCAAAGGTCAGCCATACCAGCCGAATTTGACATACGAGGGTCAAGAACAACCATTTTAGCACCCCGTTTTCTCGCATCCGCAATTAAACCAGCTGATTGTTGAAAGTAGTGTCCAGCATCTGCTGCATGAGATGATTGTAAGAAAATTAAATCTGCATTTCCCCAATCTGGTGAATTTCTATCATCATTTGCCCATTGAATCGAACCTTGTCTAGCACCAGCTGAACAGATATTTGTATGTGAATTAAATCCGTCAATACCCATAGTATGTGGTACACGGTGACCAAAACCATTCTCATTAGGACGACCAACATGGTACATCATCAATTTTTTAGACATTTCATCGCCAACTTTGAGTGTATCGTGCATTTTTTTACCGATTTCACTCATAGCTTCATCCCAAGTTACACGAACCCATTTCCCTTCACCACGCTTAGAACCAGGTGCTCTTTTGAGTGGGAATGGGATACGGTCTGGGTCATACATTTGTGAAGTTACAGCATACCCTTTTGCACAGTTACGACCACGAGAACCTGTATGAAGTGGATTACCCATATACTTACGAACTGTCATAGTATCTTTGTTAACCCATGCGGTTAAACCACAACCTGCTTCACAGTTTGAACAAACTGTAGGAACAAGCATAAAATTATTTACTTCAATACCATTTGGATTTTCGGCAGATTTTACACCATGACGACCAATACCACCACGCTTCCAATCTGTTCCATCAAGTTCTTGGAAATTATCCCAATCTTTATGTTCAGGATAAAATGCAATATTATCTGGAGTATTTGTAAATTTTGACTCTGTAACTGATTGTGCTATAGCATCTGTGCTAAATACGCCCCTGGCAATAGCAACGCCTGCAACGCTAAATGCAGCACCTTTTAAAAATGTTCTTCTACTTTGTAAATACATTTATATTTTCTCCTTAACTAAGTGGTAATAATTGTGGAATAACAAGCCAAACATGTTTAACTACCCACAAACCTGCGATTGCTAAAATAGCTGCAAGGCTTAAAATACTACTGCTTTTACTTACTCTGCTCAGTACAACTAATAACATTGGCAAAATATAAGCAACCCATTGTCCTACCCAGAACATTGTCGCATATTTTCCATCACCTTTTACATATTCTAATACTGCTGCAACTTCTTCAGCTTTCATAGCACCAAAAATATATTCTGACATGTAAATAATAAATGCCATTAAAGCACTTAATCCTAAGATAGCACCAAAAAATCTTTTTGTTTCATCGCTAAGTTTTGAACCACCAATTAAAATAATTGTAGCCGAACCTGAAAGTGTTGCTGCTAAAATCATCTGAACTGATTCTGTTGGCATTTGCCACAATTCTCTAGCGGTTGATTCTGCCATAATACCCGCAGTATAAAGAGTAACAGGAATTGCAAGAAGCGTTACCCAAAATAATAATTTGTCAAATAAAACTGTATCTTTTTTCATAATCATAACAGCAATCATAAGCGCTTCAAGACCAACAAATAAAGTAGCCATCCAAGCACCAATTGTAATTGCTGAAGTCATATGAGGATAGAAAAAGATATGCCACATTCTCCACATTTGATGTAAATCTAACCAAGTAAATAATAAGAAAACATTCATCATAATAAATGATACAATAATTGTCGGTGTTCTTAACGATGTCATTTCACTTGAATTCTTTTTAAGCAACAAGAAAATCATAAAGATTAAACCCGTACCAATACTTTTTGCCCACATATTCATGGTAACATACCAACCCCAAAAAATGTCTGGTAACGGTACATCCAAGGTTACTACAGCGTTTGTTGCTGCTAAAGTTTCATGTATCATTAGTGGTGCCCTCCTAAAGGAAGTGTAGTTATATTATTAAATAAATTGAAACCTTCTTCTCTTCTTGAAGCAAGAGGATTCAAAGTTACATTGCCGCCGCCTACATAATAATGATGAGGATTCGTACCTTTTTCAGGTTTACGCACTTGTACATTTCCTGCATGGCGTTGAATATATTTAGAAATATTTGAAGTTGGGTCTTCTAAGTCACCAAAGATATTTGCTTCAACTGGACAAGCAACAACACACGCAGGCATCATGCTCGATGCGATACGGTGAGCACAGTAAGTACACTTATCAGCAGTTTGAGTTTCAGGGTCAATATAAATTGCACCATAAGGACAAGCCATAACACAACCAGCACAACCGATACATCTTTCTTTATCAATATTCACAATACCATTTTCAATATAATGTAAAGCACTAACTGGACAAATTCTCTCACATGGAGCATTTTCACAGTGATTACATCGAAGTGGCGTAAATGTTCTTTTCGTCTCTGGAAATGTTCCAACATCAACATACTTTACACGCAATCTCCATGTACTCAATGGAACTTCATTTTCCACTTTACAGGCGATTTCACACCCTTTACATCCCATACAAAGATGTAAATCAACTAGGAACCCTAATTGCATATATTCCCCTTTAAGCCATTTTATTGGCGAATTTAAGATTTATAACTTGAACTAATTAGCTGTACAAGAAACTTTTATAAAATATAAAATATAATAGTATTCTCAACTCTAAAAATGGTATCTAATTTATCTTAAATAATTAGTTAAGATGTAATATTTTTGTGATATTTTTTTTGAAGTGAGTAGATTTGGAATATTTTTTAATTTAATTTTTTTTTAATATTCTCTTTTATATTTTCGCCTTATAATAACGAAAATTGATTCAAAAAATTGGAAGTTGTAACTATGGATGTAATTATTTTTTCCACCAATCAGGATTATTATACTCTTCCTGTAAGTAAGATTATACGGGTTCTTTGGGCAGTTGAAGTAACATTGATACCAAAATCTCCAAAAGTTTTATATGGTGTTTTTGATTTACATGGCAAGACAATTCCTGTTGTCTCTATTAGAGAACTACTTTCACTAGAACCAAAACAGATGGAACTTGAAGATGCTCTTATTATTTTAGATGTTCATTCTCATCAAATGGCACTTTTAGTAGACAATATTATAGGTGTTTATGAGTTAGAAGAGGAGGATTCACGGGAAGCTTCTGAGCTTTTTAAAGAATTAGCTACAACTCATATTGTGAAATATGATGATAGACTAATCCCTGTTTTGGATATAGATAACTTAATTGAGAGTGATATGCTCAGTTCTATTTCCACTAAAAAGGGTTGACATGTCAATGATTCAGGATGTGCAAACTTTTTTAACTCTAAACTTGGGATGGAAGATAGAGATTCATGAGCCAACTTTTGAAGTAAAACTCAGAAGAGTTTGCAAAGAGCTTGGATTTTCTGAACTTAACTTTTGTGTCAAATCTCTTCAAAATTTGGAAAAAAACAGTAAAGTATTACAAGCTTTCGCCCGTGAATATAGTGTTGGTGAAACCTATTTTTTCAGAGACCTTCAGTTTTTTGAATATTTTAAAAATAGTATGATTCCCCAAATCATCAATAAAAATGAGCGTTCTTTATCAATTTGGTCAGTTGGATGTAGCAGTGGTGAGGAACTTTACTCTATTGCCATCATGCTTTTGCAAATGATTCCTGATATTGACACATGGGACCTTTATCTACTTGGAACAGATGTCAATCCGCAGTCGATAGACAAAGCTAGACAAGGGGTTTTTACGCAGTTTTCATTTAGGCAGATGCCTGAAGTTTATAAAAGCTATTTCAAAGAAGATAATGGAATTTTTGAAATTTCGCAAAAGATAAAAAATATGGTTCATTTTAAATACCACAATATGATGGATGAACCCTATAGTTGTTTACCTTTAAATGGGAATGGATTTGATTTGATTCTTCTCAAAAATGTCCTTATCTACTTCGATACAAAAAAAGCAAAAACAGTAGTAGAATCTCTTTTTAATGTTCTCAAGGAGGGTGGATGTCTTGGAACTACACCAGCTGAATATAGTGTAACAGTATTTAATTTCCCCCACACAAAGTGTTCCCAAGATGGATATCTTATACAAAAATCCGCCAAACCAAAAGAAAATATATTTATCCTTCCAGAAGAGCCAAAAATAATAGAAATGGTGATTGAAGATTTGGTCGAATCAGAGCCACAAAGTAAGCCTGAGCAACCTAAAGTTGAACAAAAAGACACTCAATACAGCTATTATCATAATGCACTTGAGAGGTTAAAACATGAGGACAATGAAGGGGCAAAAGTATTTTTAAGACATGCTCTTTATCTTGATAGAGATTTAGTCATGGCACATATAGTCCTAGCAAATATCCTTAAAAAAGAGAAAAAATTTGAGACAGCGCTAAAACATGTGAATAATGCCAAAGCAAAACTCAGGCAGATGCCTCCCCAAGAGATAGTGAAGCTTTCAGGTGACATTACGGCAAGTGATTTGCTAGTGATGATAGATGCGATAAAAGGGGGAACTTTTGAATAATGTACAAAATATACTTAGACAAAGAGCACTCAAAGCTGCAAAAAAGCTAGAGAGCAATGAAATTATTGATGGTATTGAGCTTATTTTCTTTAGAATTGGAAATGATATATATGCCATTGAAGCTGGGAGCGTGAGTGAAGTTCATAAGTTTAAAGAGCCTACTCCTGTTCCGTTTACTCCTGCATACATTCAGGGAATTTTCCACATGAGAGGGAAGTTTATCTCACTTGTAAACCTTAAAAGTTTTTTGGGTATAACTGAGCAAGGTGAAGTAAAAGAAGCTCTTTCTATCGTATTTCTCAGCAATCAAACTATGGAGTTTGGGATAGCAGTAGATGAAATTCTCGAGCAAAAAAGAATATCAAAAAAAGAGATTCAAACTCTCACAGCGGGTTTTGACCTTCCAAGAGTCGATTTAATTGTCGGTGTAACAGAAAATGCGGTCATTGTTTTAGACGGCAAAAAAATGTTGACAGATTTTACTATGAAATAAAAATTGAATAATCACTAATTTTATTCTTATTCGTACAATTGTTCGCAAATGAAAAAAATTACAACCTTATAGAAAGGAGAAAATGATGTTAAGTAATGTAAGTTTGAAAAAAAAGATATTAGTAGGTGGGTTATTACCTCTCTTGCTAATTGGGTTGGTAAATGTTGTTGGTTTGATTAATTTTAATGGCGTTATAGAGAGTTACCAATGGGTGTCTATTACAAACAAAGTTATTGAAATGGGAGGTAATATTGAAAAATCTGCTTTAAATATGCAAACAGGAGAAAGAGGCTATCTACTTACAGGAAATAAAGAATTTTTAGAACCCTATACAAACGGTGTCCAAAACTATAAGCAAATATTTAAAGAGCTAAAAGCTCTTATAACTATCAAAGAATCATTAGATGCAATTACAGACGCAGAAGAGATACTCGATGGATGGAAAATAAATATTGCAGAACCTTTTATTCAAAGGCGTAGCAGTCTTGACAATACGCCAGATAATTTAAAAATAATAAGTGATATGGTCTCAACAGAAAAAGGGAAAGAGTATTTCGAAAAGTATCGCCAAAAGATGAATATATTTGAAAAAAATGAAAAAAATATTCTTCAAGAACGAACAAAAGATGCCGACGATGTGGCAACTACGACCAATTATATTATTATTTTTGGAACTGCTACCGTAGTTATACTAGCTCTTTTTATCTCCATGTTTTTTGTTAAAATGATTACTAATCCTATTTTAAAAATCAAAGAAGCCGCTTTGAAAATAGGCAAAGGCGATATTGATGTTGCCATTGATATTGAGAGTCATGATGAAGTGGGTGAAATGGCAAAAGCGTTTATGGCTATGAGTGAAAGATTAAATAAAATGTCAAGAATTGCACATCAAATCGGTGAAGGTAATTTTAATATTACCGTAGAAAAATACTCTGATAAAGATATTTTAGGCAACTCTTTTGAAGACATGATAAAAAATTTAAACAATATTGCTCGTATTGCGCATCAAATTGGACAAGGTAATTTGAATGTTACATTTACAAAACGCTCAGACAATGACATATTAGGCAATGCCTTTGAAGACATGATAAAAAATTTAAACAATATCGCCAGTGTTGCACATCAAATTGGGCAAGGTGATTTGAATATTAAATTTACAAAACGCTCAGACAATGACTTATTAGGAGTTGCCTTAGAAAATATGCTCTCCAATCTTAATACAATTATGTTTGAGTTAAAACATGGTATTCTTTCTCTAAACAGTGCTACAACTGAGATTTTAGCGACTACAACAGAAGTAGCTTCAGGTGCATCTCAAACTTCTTCGGCTGTTGCGCAAACATCGGCTTCGATAGAGGAGATAAAGCAAACAGCAAAATCAAGTAGTGCTAAAGCAGTACAAACAGCAGAAAGTACAAGCAAAGCAATAGAGATTGCTAAAAGTGGAACTTTAGGATTAATTGAAAATATGCAAGGACTTGCTCAGATAAAAGAGAAAATGGATTTAATCGCTTCAAATATTATACTTTTAAGCCAACAAAGCCAACAAATAGGTGAGATTACAAGCACAGTAGAAGATATAGCCAATCAATCAAACATGCTTGCAGTAAATGCTTCCATAGAAGCAATAAAAGCAGGCGAACAAGGCAAAGGGTTCTCTATTGTAGCCTTGGAACTCAAAAACCTCTCTGAACAGTCAAAACAAGGTGCAAAACAAGTTCAAAAGATTCTTACAGATATACAAAAAGTAACGGGAACTTTGGTGATGGCGGCAGAACAAGGTGCAAAAGCAGTTGAGAGAGGCGTAAAACAGGCTCAAAGTGCCAAAAATTCAATGGACCAACTTAATACAACCGTACAAAGTGCAGCAAATGCAGGCAAACAAATTGCAGCTTCGTATGAGCAAGAACTTGCTGGTATGGACCAAATTTCAGGGGCGATGAACAGCGTAAGAGAAGCAACCATTCAAAATCTAAGTAGTATAAAACAAGTTGAAGAATCAGCCCATGACCTCAACACCTTAAGCCAAAAACTAAGAGAAATTATGGAACATTATACAATAGCTGAAAATAAAAGATAAGTGAGCATATTATGGATATGAAAAATGAAGCTTTTCTAAAGAGGCTTCTTGAAACTTTTGCACAAGAAGCTAAAGAGCATATAGACAGGCTTTCTGATGGACTTCTAAACCTAAAAAAGAGTAGTGACAGTAACGCTGACAAAGTGCTTGTGGAAGCTCTTTTTAGAGAAGCACATAGTTTTAAAGGTGCATCTCGTTCTGTAAATATCTCAGAGATTGAAGAACTATGTAAAGCCATGGAAGATATCTTTAGCCACACCAAACAATCAGGTGAAAAGATACTCAACTCTCAAATAGAGGTGATGCTAGAGATAAATGACATGTTAACTATTTTAAGTACCTCAAATGAGGAAAAAAGAAGGGATTTAAAACCAAAGGTTCAAGAGCTTATAGAAGCTCTCTATCTAAAAACGCAAATAAAAAGTGATATACAAAAAAAAGTCACTCCTCAACCACAAACAAGTACTCTAGTAGCACCAATAGAACTGCCAGAAGAGATTATCCAAGAAGAGGTTCAAAAAGAAGAACTTCCAGAAATAGTAAAAGTGGATAGTGCAGAACCTCTACTAAAAGTTGAGGAAACTATACGAATTCCAATAGAAAAGCTCAATTCAATCATGCGTCAATCTGAAGAGATGCTCTTTGCAAAAATGGTTGCAAAGCGTCATGTCAATGAATTGAATATAATTGAGAATGAAGTAGCAGACCTTATAAAAACTCTTAAAAATAGTACGCAAGATGAAATACTCAAAAAATTAACAACAACAGAGTTACTCCTAAGTAAATCAATCAAGCAAACAAAAGGCGATGCAAGAGAAATAAATTTAATGGTAGACCACCTTATCGAGGACATGAAAGAAGCTTTGATGCTCCCATTTTCGACAATTTTTTCCACTCTACCAAAAATCGTCCATGACATGGGCAAAAGTGTTAGTAAAGATATAAGTTTAACAGTCATTGGTGGTGACATACAAATTGATAGAAGAATTTTAGAGCAAATGCATGACCCACTTATCCATCTTTTACGCAACTCAATCGACCATGGGATAGAGCATCTTGGAACTATTACCTTGACGCTTATTCAAAAAAGTGCATCAAAAATACAACTCTCAGTACGAGATGATGGCAGAGGAATTGATACCCAAAAAATACGCCAAAATGCTGTAAAAAAAGGGATTCTTACTCAAAAAAATGCTGATATATTAGACGAAGAGAGCGTGTTAAATCTCATTTTTCAATCAGGTGTCTCAACGGCTAAAATTGTAACTGATTTATCTGGCCGTGGATTGGGATTAGCAATAGTCAAAGAAAAAACTGAACAGCTTGGCGGTCAAGTGCAAGTGAGCAATAATAAAAATGCAGGGTGTACCTTTACAATAACTTTACCTCTGAGCATGTCAACTTTTAGAGGGGTTATAACCTCTTTAGGAAAACAAAAATTTATATTTGCAAGTGAACGCATTGTGCGTGTCATGACACTAGAGAAAAAAAACATTAAAAATATTGAAGGGAAAGAGATGGTTGTAGTAAACCACCTTGTAGTACCTTATTATCATTTGAGTAATATTCTAAGAGTTCCATTCACACAAAATGAATCTACCAAGATTTCTATCGTTGTTCTAAAATCGGCTGATGAAATGCTTGCTGTTGGTGTAGATACGGTTGAATATGAAGAAGAGGTTATGGTAAAATCGCTTGGAAAACAGCTTGAAAAAGTTCAAAATATTTCTGGTGTTTCACTATTGGCTTCAGATATGCCAGCACTTATTTTAAATATTTCTGATATTTTCAAATCGCTTGGAACTGTTTCATTTAAAACAACAATTGCACCAAAAAAAGAGATTTTATTAAAAGAAAAATCGAAGATACTGGTTGTAGATGACTCCCCAACAACACGAGCATTGCTTCAAAATGTTTTGGAGATGGTCGGATATAATATTGTAGCTGCTGTTGATGGTTTGGAAGCTTTTGAAATACTTAAAAAAGAGCATTTTGATTTACTAGTTTCAGATGTAGATATGCCCAGAATGAATGGATTCGAATTGACAGAATCTATCCGTAAAGATACTAAAATCTCAGAGTTGCCAATTATTTTAGTAACATCTTTGGAATCGGAATCAGACAAAGAAAAAGGGATGCATGCGGGTGCAAATGCTTATCTTTCAAAAAGTACATTTGACCAAAACAATCTTATTGATAACATTCAATCGCTGATTGACTAAAAAAGAGGAAACACTATGATACGATTAATGATTGTTGATGATTCAGAAACTGTCATTGAGTTATTAACTTACTCTTTTGCAACAGAGTCTGACATAGAAGTTGTTGGGATAGCAAAAGATGGTCGAGAAGCTGTAAAGATGGTAAAAGAACTCAAACCTAATATTATTCTTATGGATATTAACATGCCAAATCTCAATGGCTATGAAGCTTCTGAAATAATTATGAATGAAAGCCCTACTCCAATTCTCCTGATGAGTGCCACTTGGGATATAAAAGAAGTTGAAAAAATTCTTGAAAGTATGCATATTGGGGTACTTGGAGTATATGAAAAACCTTATGGGCTTAGACATCCAAAGTACAAAGAACTCTATGATAGAATAGTTGCAGATATTAGAGTATTATCTGATGTCAAAGTAATTCGTCGATTTAATACCAATTTAAAAAAACAAGAGTTAAATTTCAAACCCATAGAAAATGTAAAATGCGTAAATAATTATGGCGTTGTATTAATCGGTGCTTCAACTGGCGGACCGCCAGTTCTTCACACCATTTTGAAAACACTTAGTGCTGATTATCCTCTACCAATATTAGTAGCACAACACATGAGCAAAGAATTTATTGACACATTTATACAGTGGTTAAATGGAGAGTGTAAAGTGCATGTGAAAGAAGCAGAAGATGGGGAAAAAATATCTGCAGGAAATGTCTATATCGCACCTGCAAACTATCACTTATCGCTTTCAAATAAAAGAATCAAACTTCTTAAAGCTGAGGCAAGTGATTTGTATGTTCCCTCTGTTTCAAAACTATTCTCTTCTGTAAGTCAGGCTAATGCAAGTGAAACCATAGCTATTTTGCTTTCTGGCATGGGAAATGATGGTTCTGAAGAGATTACAAAACTCAAACTTGCTGGTGCTATTACAATTGCACAGAATAAAGAAACTTCTGTAGTTTTTGGGATGGCAAATGAAGCAATAAAAAAAAATGGAATAGAATTTATTTTATCGCCAGAAGGGATTGCGGAATTTTTATTAACCATCAAAATTAATAATAGGGGTATCATCTGATGAATACGCAAACATACAAAAAAATAAATGTATCTATTCTAGTCGTTGAAGACAGTCTTACTCAAGCAACAGAAGTTCAATATTTCCTTGAACAAAATGGTTATAAAGTTACTCTCTGTCATGACGGACAAGAAGCATTAACATGGCTTCAAAACGCAAAAATATTACCTGATGTTATTGTGAGCGATATAATCATGCCACATTTAGACGGGTATCAATTTTGTAAAGCAGTCCGTTTAGATGAGAAGCTTAAAAATCTTCCCGTAATTCTTTTGACCTCACTCTCAGAGCCTCATGACATTATAAAAAGTATAGAAGCGGGAGCAAATAAATTTCTTACAAAACCTTTTGACCATAAACGACTCCCTGAAGTTATAGATGAACTTTACATCAATACACAGCGAAGAAGCGTGGAGCGAATGGAGATGGGAATTCGGCTGATGTTTGGTGGAAAAGATTTTCTTATCACCGCAGATAAAGTACAGATACTCGATTTGTTATTGTCAAGCTATGAAGATTCCTACTATAAAAATATTCAGCTTCAAAAGAGCCGAAGTGCACTTGAGAGATTAAATGCAGAGCTTGAGCAAAAGATTCAAGAACGGACACAAGAACTTAAAGTTCAAGAAAAACAGTATAGAACTCTTACCGAACACACTCCTGATTTGATTTTTAGAATAGATAAAAATATGAATTTTATTTATGTAAATAGAGCTGTTGAAAAGCTGTTTGATATACCTCGTACAAAATTAATTAATCAGCCGATAAGTATAATAGAAGAAATAGAAAAAAATTACTCATTCACAACTACTGTAAGCAAAGTTTTTAAAACAAAGAAGATGATTCGATTGGAGGTTGAAATTAACACACCTCATGGGATGAAATGGATAGATTCCACTTGTGTCCCTGAATTTAATGAAAATAATGAAGTGGAATATGTTTTAAAAGTTTCCCGTGATATTAGCGAGCTTAAAGAAAAAGATAAAATCCTGATGGTTCAATCTCGCCAAGCCGCCATGGGAGATATGATTGCCATGATTGCCCATCAATGGAGACAGCCACTTTCTGTTGTGAGCATGGAAGGAAACAATCTTAGAGCCTCCATTGAGCTTGAAGAGAAGATAACAAATGAGTATCTTCTTCAATATATAGAACGGGTAAATCTGCAAATTCAACAACTCTCAAAAACAATTGATGATTTTAGGAACTTTTTTAAACCAAAGCAGGATAAAGAGATAGTTAGCGTTGGAGATGTTGTTGAAAAAGTGATGACGCTGATTCAAAAGAGTTTGGAAAACAATAATATTCTTGTAGAAATTGACAATAGAAGTAAAACTAAAATCTCAATATATGCAAATCAACTCCTCCAAGTTTTCATCAACATCATCAATAATGCCAAAGATATATTACAACGCAACAAAATTATGAATGCAAAAATAAGTATCACAATTGATGAAACGCAAGATTCAGTTATGACAACTATCTGCGATAATGGCGGAGGAATCCCAGAAAATATCATAGAAAGAATTGGCGAACCATATTTCACAACAAAACAAATCAATGGAACAGGACTTGGCATCTATATGTCCAAAACAATTATCACAGAACATTTAAATGGACAGATAACTTGGCAAAATAAAAATGATGGGGCTTGTTTTACAATAACATTACCTAGACAATAAAATTACAAAAAAGGAAAACAATGGAAGATTCAAAAGAATATTTAGACAAAAAAGCGTATTTCGAAAAAATAATTACACTCTATGGCAGAAATGTTGTTATAGAAGTTTTACAAGATAAAAGCATAGAGATTCATAAAATCCACCTAGCAGAGAGTAACAAACCAGATGGTGCAATTAAAGAGATAATGGCTCTTGCAAACAAAAGAGGGGTTGAAATATCTTATCATGACAAAAATGCCCTCAGTCGAATAAGTAAAAACGCCAAACAAGACCAAGGTGTCGCCATAGATATTATTGCTAAAAGTTACCAAAATGCCAAAGAAATTACCAAACTCAAAGCTTTTAGATTGATTGCACTCGATGGGATTCAAAACCCACAAAATCTGGGCATGATAATCCGCTCATGTGCTGCTGGAAATATTGATGGAATTATTTTACCAAAAAAAAGTAGTGCAAAAATTTCGCCACTTGTTATAAAAGCAAGTGCGGGAACACTTTTTAAAATTCCAATCTATTTTTGCAATACACTCGAAGAGATACTTCCAACCATTGAAGATGTTAAAATTTATCTGCTCTCTTCCCATGCAAAACATACAATTCATGAGATAGCACCAGATAAAAAAACTATTTTTGTTTTAGGAAATGAGAGTGATGGTGTAAGTCATGAGGTGGAAAAACTATGTAACGATTCACTCTCTATCCCCATGAATAGAGGTGTAGAATCATTAAATGTTGCAGTTACTGCCTCACTTATCGCTTTTATGAAACCATAATATCATAAGGGCGTTTTATCTCACGCATAACTTCATCTACACTCATGTGGCGAGATTTTCTTAAAAATTCTTTGCCATCAAGAAAAACAAGCACAGTAGGAATAGCAAAAACTCCAAAATGTGCTGATACTTCTTGTTCTACTGAAGTATCAATACTTACAATTTCAAACTTCTCAAAGTTTTTCTCAATTGCATCTAAAAGTTTTGGTTTAAGCGCATGACAGACATTGCATGTTGGTGCAGAAAAATAGAGCATCACCGCTAAATTTTCATTGATTATTTGATTTGTATTTTCTATTGTTTGCATCTATTCATCCTATTTTATTGAAGCCGAAATTATACACTATTTGCTATAATCCCACACATGAATTCAATTATTTACTCCATTATCAGCGTCTATATTTTTATCATTTTAGGGTTTGTTGCCAAAATGAGTTTTAAAGAAAAAATTGATGATAAAACTATCACTATTATCAATGTTTATTTTTTACAAGTTTTTCTCACATTTTGGGGACTTTTAATCCATCCTGTGGATATTACACTCCTTATTGCTCCAAGTATTTATTTTGGAATTGTCTTACTTGTTGTAATTTTTTCAGCACTTCTTGCACGAAAACTCTTCAAAGATAAAAAAGAATATTCGATTGCAACTGTAGCTGTAATTATTGGTAATACTGGAAATCTAGGAATTCCACTCAATATTGCTATTTTTGGAGAACAATCTATTCCTTACACAACCGTTGTCAATCTTGTCAATGTTTTTGTAGTTTATACCATTGGAGTTTATTATTACTCCAGAGGCAATTTTGATGCGAAAACATCGCTCATGAATATTGTAAAACTCCCTATTCTTTGGGCTGCAATAGTTGCCATTATTTTAAGTGCAAATCAGTACAAACCCTCAGACGAAATTTTGCAAATGCTCATGATGGGAGCGTATGCTTCTATGACTATGCAACTTTTTTTATTTGGAATTTATTTGTATGGAACAAAAATTAAAGAGTTAAATAAAACACTTATAAACTGGACTTTAAGTATCAAATTTTTAGTTTTACCACTTATCACATTTATTGTGCTTTATAATATTGAACTAGATTCCATGATAAAAGGGATTATTTTTATAGAGCTTATTATGCCTCTTGCAGTTGCAAATGTAAATATCGCTTCTTTGTATGATTGTGAGCCAAGAGTGGTAACTGCTCTTGTTTTTATCTCTTCTATAGTATTTTTAGGGATTATTTTTATAGCCATTGAGGCTATAAAATTTTTATAACCATCATTTTCTTAAACACTCTCGTGAGCAAAGCCCACAAGAGTGGCAGGGACAATTTGTCCCTACAACCCCCTAAAGCTACATAAAACTTGTTTTATGAGATTTTATAACTTTGCTAAAATAGCCTCTACTGAAAAACCAAATTTCTCAAAAAGTTTCTCAGCTGGAGCTGAAGCACCAAATGTTTCCATCCCAATTACCTCATCTGCAAATCTATACCATTCTAACCCTCTCGCTGCTTCGATTGCAACTTTTTTAGTTGCTGGGATAATAATTGAATCAATATAGGATTTATCTTGCTCAAGGAAAAGGTCAAAACATGGAATAGAAACCACATTAGCAAATATCCCTTTTGCATTGAGTGCATCTTTTGTTTTGAGTGCGAGTTCAACTTCACTTCCCGAAGCCATAAAAGTGAGAGTTGCATTTGCATCACTTGCCAACAAATACCCACCTTTACTTGCATCCCCCAAAATTGGTTTTGGAAGAATTGCGAGATTTTGTCTTGAACATACAAATGCTGATGGAGATTTACTCATCTCTAATGCCACTTTCCAAGCTACAACATTTTCTGCACCATCGGCTGGTCGCCATACATAAAAGTTTGGCAAAGCTCTAAATTGGCTTAAATGCTCAATTGGTTGGTGTGTTGGTCCATCTTCACCAACGCCAATGCTATCATGTGTCCAAATAAAAAACTGCTGAATTCCCGCAAGAGCAGCAATTCTAGCTGCAGGTTTGAGGTAATCTGAAAATACAAAAAAAGTGGAAGTAAATGGCATAAGTGGACCATATAAAGCCATCGCATTCGCTATTGAAGCCATAGCATGTTCACGGATTCCAAAATAGATATTTCTCCCTTTTGGATAAACTCCCATATCATTTAAAAAAGTTTTATTAGATGGACTCAAATCTGCCGAACCTCCCAAAAAGTTTGGAAGAGCTTTTGCAATAGCATTTAAAATTTTGCCATTTGTATTTCTTGTTGCATCGGCTTTTTCAAATTCTGGCCATTGAATTCTTGAAAAATCAGGATTTTGTAAAGCGGATAATGCCTCATTTTGCTCCATAAGAGGAAGAGTTTTGAGTCTATGAATCCACTCTCTCTCCAATAAATCACCCGCTTCTATTGCACATCTAAATCGTGCCATCACATCTTCATCCACATGAAATGATTTTTCTGGGTCAAATCCAGCAACAATTTTTGCATCTCTAATTACATCCACGCCAAGTGGCGCACCGTGTGCATGGTGTGAACCTTCAAGTTTACCAGCACCTTTTGCAATGATTGTATTGGCTATGATAATGGTAGGTTTTGTATTTGCTTTTGCAGTTGTGATTGCTTTATCAATTTCTTTGAAATTATGTCCATCACACTCTAAGACATCCCAACCTTGAGATTTAAATCTTTTTGTAATATTTTCGCTGATACTTAAATCTGTTTTACCTTCAATAGTAATGCGGTTTGAATCATAAATAAGGATTAAATTATCAAGTTTATTATGCCCAGCGATTGAACATGCCTCATACGAAATTCCTTCTTCCAAATCGCCATCACCACAGAGACAATAAACATGATGGTCAATCACTTCTGCCATGTCAGAGTTTGTTTGAGCACCTACAAATTTACTAGCCATTGAAAAACCAACAGCATTTGCAATCCCCTGACCTAATGGTCCTGTCGTAATTTCAATACCTGCAGTATGCCCATATTCAGGATGCCCTGGAGTTTTGGAATCAAGCTGACGGAAGTTTTTTAAATCATCAAGCTCTAAGCCATATCCCCAAAGATAATACAATGAATAAATAAGACCAGTAGCATGACCACCTGAAAAAACTAATCTATCACGGTTGAGCCAAAAAGGATTTTTAGGATTATGACTGAGGTGTTCACTCAAAACTACTGCAATATCTGCCAAACCCATAGGTGCACCAGGATGTCCTGAATTGGCATTTTGAACCATATCTGCCGCTAAAAATCTTATACTGTCCGCCATTTTTTGACGCATTTTATTACCCATTGTATTATCCTATTGTGATTTATTTATGTCGATTTATATATTTTAAAAGAATAACAGAGAGTTCAATTTTTAAGCACTCATCAAAATTCTCTAACTCAATTGTTAATTCATCCGCTAAAATATTCGCTTCACTCATCGCTTTGTCAAGTCCTAAAATTGTTACAAAACTATTTTTTGATTCATCATTATTTGTAAGTTTACCCGCTTCAAGTGAGCTTTGTGTTACATCCAAAATATCATCTTGAATTTGAAACAAAAGACCAAGTTTTATCCCAAAATCATACAAACTTTGGGATACTTTTTCTCGACCTACTATTATCGCCCCCATTTTAAGTGAGGCAGCAATCAGCTTTGCTGTTTTATTTATGTGAAGTATTTTAATATCTTCAAGTTTAAGAGGCTTATTTTCAAAATAACAATCAATCGCTTGACCCAAAACCATCCCATTTAAGCCACCATTACTAGCAAGCTCTCGAATCAATTGTACTCGAACATAATCAGAAAATGGAGCATTACTCAAAACTTCAAAAGAATAAGTATTTAGTGCATCACCTACAAGGATGGCTGTTACCTCATCAAATGCCACATGTAAAGTGGGTTTACCTCGACGAAGTGGCGAATTATCCATAGCAGGTAAATCATCATGAATAAGCGAATAAGTATGCAACAACTCAATCGCATAAGCCACATGCCGAGCACCATCAAGTAAAAGTGGATTATAAGCGTTTACAACACTCAAAAGCAACGCAGGACGGAATCTTTTTCCCCCTGCTTCTAACATCCTACAAAGTGCCTCTTGGTAAGTTGGATGGATACTTTTTGAGATTGGTAAATTATCTAATAAAAACTGTTCAAATTTTTGCATCTGCAATCCTAACTAATTAATTTGTACAAAAAACTGAAACTTATTTCTCTCAAACAATAAAGAGGATAAATCTTTTACAGTTGCTATATGTTTGATTAAATTTTCTTGATTTGTGACTTTAATACCATTGACTTGCATTAATCTATCGCCAACATGTAAACCATAATTTTTAAAATTTTTTTCTATTTTTGTAATTTCCAAATTCGCATTAAAGAATATCCCTTTTTGCTCTAAAAAAGTATCACTTACATAACCGCCACCAAATCTTTTTTTAGTTTGGAGAAAAAAAGTCATTACTTCTGAATTGCGTTTTATTTTAACACTATGTTTTGAGCCAACATCTGCAAATAGCACTTTTTTCATAAATGAGGATGCGTCTTTTACATTTTGTTGATCATAAGCTAAAATAACATCCCCTTTTTGAAATTTGTTATTTTCCATAAAAGGGTCACTCAATACCACAACAACAGACCCTTTTTCATCTTTTACTCGAACACCAATATCCGAATAATCACTATTTTTTGCTTGAATAAATCTTTGTAAATACTCTTTTTGAATTATCCCTTTTGAAGTAACTACCCCTTCTAAAGAGCAACAAATTCCATTTATAAGTGCTGGAGATACAAGAGCTTTATTCGCCTGTGCAAATTGATTTAAGCCAACCTGATTTTTTGTAATTTTCATCGCTGTAACTGTTTTATTAGTAAATGAGGCTATTTCTAAAATATCTTTACTCGTAAAAGTAAAAGGGTATGGAAAACCTTTTGTGTCTTCAACTAAATATAATGATAAAAAAGGGTTACTTTTAATAATTTTGAATGTAGAGGGAACAGAAGTGGAAAATACCAATCGTTGGTGTTTCGTAACTGGAACTTGAACGGTTTGATTGTGAATTGATTTGGAGTCAGTTATTTTTTGCAAGCAAAGGTCGTACCCTTCATTGCTTGCAGAGTAAAGGTTAAAAACGAGAATCCCTAAGGCTATAAATGTGCGAAACACCTATTTTGCCCCAAACGGATTCATCCCACCTAACATGCCCATAGCACTCGTTTGCTGATTTTGTTGCACCATTTTATTGGCATCATTCAAAGCACCGATAAGTAAAATCTGAAGTGAATCTTTATCGCTCATGAGAGAATCATCAATAATTATATCAATAACTTCCCCTTTGCCATTCATCTGTACTTCAACCATACCACCGCCACTTTTGACACTAAAACTTTTAGATTCAAGTTCAGCCTGAAGTCTTGTTGCATTTTCTTGCATCCCTGCAAGCATTTTTCCCATGTCACCTAAGTTTGAAAACATTATATACTCTCTGCTATTTTTTCTATATCATTGTTATCGTTTAAAATAACAACTTTAGGCTTGTAATTTTCAAGCTCTTTTTCATCATAAGTTGCATAAGCCACAATGATTACTTTATCACCTTTGTGAACTTTTCTAGCGGCTGCACCATTAAGACAAATATCTCGTTTACCCCGTTCACCAAGAATGACATAAGTTGAAAATCTTTCTCCGTTATTGACATTCAAAATTTCAACTTTTTGTCCAATTCTCATTTGAGAAGCTTCTAAAAGTTCCTCATCAATTGTAATAGAGCCAACATAATTTAAATTTGCATCAGTAACAGTAGCACGATGAATTTTACTATATAACATTTCAATTAACATAATTTTTCCTATCTTCCCATCTGCTTTTTCATATCAGCTGGAGTTATTGGCTTGTCCCACATTTCAGAATCTATAACAAACTCCTCAACTACATGACCGCCAATAATATGTTCAGTGATAATACGGTCAATTTTTTCTTTTGTCAAACCTGCGTACATAATATGACCTGGTTCAACCAACATAATAGGACCTACACTACAACGATTCATACATGAAGTACGAATTGGTTGCACTGTTCCCATAATTCCCTCTTTCATGATAGTTTGTGCTAAATATTGAAAAAGGTCTTGAGTTTGAGCGGTTACACATGAGGGCTTTGGCATACCTGGAGGAGCTGATTGTTCACATTTAAACATGTAAAATGCTGGTTGTGGGATTCCCATTAAAATTATCCTTAAAAATTTTTACGAAATTATAGCAAAAAACACTTTTATATAAAACATCCAAATAAATAAGTTTAAAGTTTTATTTTTATTTAAACTATTTTATTCTTGTTTTGTTCTAAGAGCCAACAATTCCCGTACCACTTCTCTATCATCAAAAGGAAATTTTTTATCATAGATTATTTGATACGCTTCATCCCCTTTGCCTAATATCACAACTACTTCATCGTTTCGTTGATTTTCAAGAGCCATTTGAATCGCTTTTTTTCTATTAAGTTCTACAAAAACATTTGTTCTATCTTCAATTCCAGCAAGGATATCCTCGATAATTAACTCAGGGTCTTCTGTTCTTGGGTTATCGCTTGTGATATATATTTTTTTAGCCAAACTTACAGCAACTTTACCCATAAGTGCTCTTTTACTTCTATCTCTATCACCACCTGCGCCAAAAACTACAAGTAACTCTTTTTCTTTTAAGGCATTTAAAACTTGTTGCATCCCATCTGGCGTATGAGCAAAATCAACTATCACATTTGGTTTTACACTTACCTGCTCCATTCTGCCACTCACACCAGCAAAGTTATCCACAACTGCAACCACTTCTTCTAATTTTTTACCAGTTAAAAGATGCACTGCACCAATAGCTGCTAAAAGATTATAAAGGTTAAAAAAACCATGTAAAGAGGATGTAAAAGGGACAATCTCTTGAAAATGTTGCAAAATACCACTTGATGCTTCATTCAATGAATACGCCATCAATTTATAACTCGCTGGATTTTCAATCCCATAAGTGTAAGTATTTTTGATATTAAAAGAGGCTTTTGGTTCATCTTTATTGATAAGTTTTTTACTGTTGTCTTGAAAAAAGCTATTTTTAACAGAGATATATTCACCCATTGTTTTATGGTAATCAAGATGGTCCTGCGTAATATTTGTTAAAATCTTCAATGCAAAAGTAAGCCCTTCAACTCTTTTTTGCACGATTGCATGAGAACTTACTTCCATAATAAAAAAGTCACATCCAGCTTCAACTGCTTGATATATATGTTTGTAAGTATTTAAAACAGAGGGTGTTGTAAGCGTTTTTCCCTCTTCCATGGCATCATTCATAAAAAAACCACGCGTTCCCTGCATGGCAACTTTATACCCTAAATCAAGCAAAAATGAATAAATTGCACTTGCAGTAGTTGTCTTACCATTAGTACCCGTAATCCCAACTATTTTAATATTGTCAACTCCAAAAAGTTCAGCAACATCTGTTATTTTGATAATAGAATGGGCTTGATTATCTTTTGCATTTTGTAGATATTTTTCATTTTGTGTTGTGACTACAAAGGCTGTTTCTTTATCACACTCTTTAGAATCTTCAGTAATATATAAAAAATCTTGCATTGGTACTTTAATTTTCAATACTTACACCTTTGGCTAATTTTCTTAATAATTTTCTTAATAAATCATCACTAGGATATGCAGCTAATGCACTTTCAATATAAGTAAGTGCCATTTCAGAAAAGTTATGTTCAATTAAATTATCTAAAAAATCAATAAAATCTTCTTTTCTAGTAATAATGACACGCGTTGAAAACATAATATTTTCAAATGTTTCCTTAAAACTTTTTCCACTTTCAATAATAGATTTGAAATCTTGATAAAGTATCCCATCTTCAAACTCCAACCTATTGCGAAGTGGTTCAGCAAAAACTTTACTCAGCTTTTCCAAAGTGCCATCCATATTTTTGAGTATTTCACTCATAATCTCATCAGCCTCTTCTTTATTTTCATCTTTTAATATTTCATAATAATCAAAAAGAGCCTCAGCACCACCTTCTCCACTTAAGGCCATTTCAGAGAGAATAACCCCGTTATAAGCTTCTTTTGAGTTTGGATAATCTTGCAATACAGTAGCGAATTGCTCAAGGGCATGTTTATAGTCTGATTTTGAAAAGCTATTACTTGCTTGGGTTAATATTTTATATTTACTAATTGTACTCATCTTTTTACTTTTTATAAATTATCTATATCGTTTTCCATACCGATAGGTACATTTACTACGCTTATTTCTGGATGAATATCCATTCTTAGTTGTCTCTCAACACCATATTTTAGCGTACTTCCACTACTAGAACACCCTATACATGCACCTTTGAGCTGTACATACACATTTCCATTCTTCACTGTTATAAAATCTATATTACCGCCATCGAGTGCTAACGATGGTCTTACCTTATCTATAACCATTTGTACTGGGGTCATAAGTTCTTCATCAGAAAACGGAATCATAAACTATCCTTTAAATTTTTTAAGAGCATAAAATATGACAATAACGCTTAACAAGTAATAAAAATTTTAATTAGATTACTTGCTTTAGCCTTTTAGTGCCATTACTTCATGAACATAAGATTCTTTTCTCATTCCCACAAGAATATAATCAATAACATTTTGGTTCATTAAATATTCAAGCGCTATTTTTTGCAAACTATTTTCATTGTCGCCTAGCAATGGTTGTAATTTTTGTTTTGTAGTTTGAGAACACTCGTAGAGTACCATTTTTCTATATTCTTGAAGAAATATATCTAGATAAGGCAATATATTTTCTTGTTTAGAAGATTCAAGCTTTGTTAAACGCTCTTTTATGTGAGGTATTATTTGTGAATATAAAAATGTCTCATAATCTCCAATCCAACCAAATTTGTGCTTATTGGCATCGAGTTGTTCTAATAAATTATAAAGAGATTTTAAATTTTCATTTTCACAAAACTCCATAAGTTCATTCAAACTATGATAGTAATCAAAACTTTGTTCATAATCAGCCAAACGATACATCATCCCTTCATGTTGAGCATTTAAAGGTCTATTGATTAAAACTCTCAATCCATTTGCTTTTGCCCAAGTAGCACAATGCAATCCATCCCGTTCTAAAAAATTGATAGGTAACTCTATTGTAGAAAAACTATGTTGATTATTTCCAGCTTGTTTCGCTGCCTTTTCTGCTAGTGTCACTAAATCTTCGTATGGCAAAAATTCTTCTGAATCATGAGGTTTTGAAAAACTATTTGAACTAATCCCATACGAACCGATTCTGGCATTATTGACCTCGTTTTCTAAAGCTACAAAGACCTCATACAACCGTCTATACATCTCATCCATTCGTGTGTCATAATCAATATTTTTATTGATAGCATCAAGTAAATAATATTCTGGATTATGGATTAAATAGCAATCAATTTTTTTCATCTCTAATCGTAAAAGTGACTCACTCAATTGATTTTGCATAAAAGATGGTGCAATGGAGTGATAACAATTATCATCATATTCAACCACCTCTTCAAAATTGGTTTCTTTATGAGACAACATGTTACTACCTTGAATATATCCAAACTTACTAACAATCTGAATCGTCGATTTTACTTCATCATCAAACTCTCTCAAAGCAAGTGCAATAGCTCGTTCTGCTCCACCATCCATATAATTAGAAGATGTATCAATCAGCTTAATACCAGATACTATAGCAGATTTAAGAGCTTCAATATGTTGTCGATTATAATCGCTTATTCTGTATGTTCCAAATGCAAAATCACTCATGATGTTATATCCTTATTTAGAATAAATACATGCTTTAGTAATTTAGCATGCGGAAGTTTTTTTGGGAAGTTTATAAAGATTTTATCAGTGAAGCAAAGCTTCACTTGATAGAAGTTGAATTATACTAATTCAACAAACGCCATAGTTGTAGCATCACCACGACGAATACGAGTTCTTTGAATTCTAGTATAACCACCAGCACGATCAACATAAGTTGGTGCAATTTCGTTTACTAATTTTTTTGTAGCTTCTTTACTTTGAAGCGCTGCAAATACCGCTTTATGTGCGTTAGAATCATTCTTACCAGCAATTGTGATAAGTTTTTCAACATAAGAACGAAGTTCTTTTGCTTTTTCAATAGTAGTTTCAATTTTACCATGTTCAATTAACGAAATACTTAGGTTTTTAAGTAAAGCTGCACGATGTGAACTTGTACGACCTAGTTTACGATATCCATGACGATGTCTCATCTGTAATTCCTCTTATTAAGCTTCTTTAGCTTCTATTTTCTTTTTTAATGCAATAACTACATCATCTGGGAGATCAGCACCAACTGCAAAACCGTATTCTTGCACTTTTTCTACTATCTCATCGTATGACTTTTTACCAAGATTTTTTACATTTTTTAAGTCGTTATGACTCATTAATGTTATTTCACCAATAAGTTTAATATCTGAACGATCAAGGCAGTTAAAACTTCTTGCACTTAACCCTAAGCTATCAATATTAGCAGTTAACTTTTTCAAATCAGGATTTTCTTCAACTCTTTCTATTGTTGCTGGAGCTTTAATACTGATTTCACTATTAAATACGGCTAACTGAGCATACATAACTTCTAATGAATTTCTAAACGCATCCAAAGGAGAAATTTGTCCATCAGTTCTAATATTTAAAATAACTCTTTCAAAATTAGGATTATCTTCAACAAGTACATTTTCAATTTTATAAGTTGCACTACGAACAGGTGTAAAATACGCATCAAGTGCTATATATCCATCCTCTAAATCAGGACTAATATCTTCACTAGGAACATATCCAATCCCTTGTGCAATTTTAATTTTGAAATTAAGCGTTGAGTCTTCGTTTAATGTAGCAAGATGTAACTCAGGTGTGACAACTACTACTTCATCATTATTAAGGTCACTTCCCTTAACAGTACAAGGACCAGTAAAGCTATAACTTATTTCTGTTTCACTTACATCACCTAATAACTTAAAGCGAATATCTTTAAGATTAAGGATAAAGTCAGAAATATCTTCTAGCATACCACGAACAGAGTCAAACTCATGTTTTGCACCCTCTATTTTAATAGCTATCGGAGCGTATCCAACAGAACTACTTAATAAAAAACGGCGAAGTGGATGAGCTAAAGAAATAGCATATCCTGTTTCAAAAGGAAATGCTATTATATTAGCTTCATTCTCACTAATCTGTTCTACCTCAAACTCCTGAGGAGCAAGTGGAGTAGTTTTAATTTTCTTCATTCTCAAACACCCTTTATTTAATGATTATTTTGAGTAAAGCTCAACGATTAAACGCTCTTCAACTGGAATAACAACCTCTTCACGCTCTGGCAAACGAGTAAAAATACCGAATACTTTTACAGCATCAATATCAACCCATGGAGCAAGACCAGTTTGATTTGTTAGTTCAATAGCACGAACGATTTGTGCGTTCGTTTTTGAGCTTTCACGAACTTCAACTTTTTGACCTGGTTTTACACGATAAGAAGGGATATCTAATCTAGTTCCATCTACTAATATATGACCATGTGTTACAAGTTGGCGAGCAAAACGACGAGTCGTTGCGAATCCCATTCTATAAACAACATTGTCTAGTCTTTGCTCGATTAATGTAACAAGGTTTGTACCTGTGTTTCCTTCACGACGCTTTGCTTCAAAGAAAACTGCATGAAATTGCTTTTCAGAAATACCATACATGAATTTTGCTTTTTGCTTTTCATTCAACTGTAAACCATACTCAGATACTTTTTTACGGCGCTGACCATGTTGACCTGGAGCATAAGGACGCTTTTCTAATGCAGATTTACCTGCTAAACGACGCTCACCTTTTAGGTTAAGACTAACACCAAATCTTCGCTCAATTTTTTCTACTGGACCTCTATATCTTGCCATCAGTAATCTCCTTAAACTCTACGACGCTTAGGTGCGCGACAACCATTATGTGGTAAAGCAGTAACATCTTTCATAAATGTAACACGAATACCTTCGATTCCACCTACAGCTTTAGTTGCTGTTTCACGACCTGAACCAGGACCTTGAACTTTAATACCAAGTTCTTTTATACCATGCACTTGAGCTTTAGCTACTGCATCTTCAACAGCTGCTTGAGCTGCGAACGGAGTAGATTTTTTACTACCTTTAAAGCCTAAACTTCCAGCCGAACTCCAAGCAATCAAGTTACCCATATCGTCTGTGATAGTTACAAGTGTATTGTTAAATGATGCAGAAATGTGGCAAATACCACGAGCAATATTTTTCTTTACTACTTTTTTTCTAACAGCTTTTCTTTTTGCCATATGCTAATCCTTACGCTGCGCCGACAGTTTTGCGTTTACCCTTACGAGTACGCGCATTTGTCTTTGTTTTTTGACCACGACATGGAAGACCACGACGGTGACGAAGACCTCTATATGAACCTAAATCCATAAGTGCCTTGATATCCATAGCAACTTTTTTACGAAGATCACCCTCGACCATATGGTTGATACGAATTTCATTCGTAATCGCAGCAATATCATCTTGTGAGAGTTCGTAAACTCTTTTGTTGTAATCTATACCTGTTGCATCTAAAATTAGACGAGAAGCATGTAATCCTATTCCGTAGACATATGTTAGACCATATTCTATTCTTTTCTTTTTAGGTAAATCGACACCAGAAATACGAGCCATGATTATCCTTGTCTTTGTTTATGTTTTTTAACTTTGCAGATTACTCTTACAATGCCTTTGCGTTTAACAACTTTACAGTCGTCACACATCTTCTTTACTGAAGCGCGTACTTTCATTGAAAGTCTCCTACTATTATTAATCTCTTAAAAGACAGACTTATCCGCCTTCTTTTATTTAGTCACTAAAGCTCTCACATCCAAAATCATGGAAGAAGTTAAATAACTTCTATAAGAAAACTTTACACAGTTGGCTTATTCTTAAATCTTTGCTGCTTTTAGGCAGTCATAGCTTGCCAATACTTTTATCTTTATATAGACTATAAAAATAGAAATACTCTCTCGTTTGTTAAAACAGCAAAGCGGAATGGAATTATACATAAATAAATGTAAAAATTTTATTAAGATAGTATAATTTTTTGATATTTTTAGTATTAAGTTTTCTTTTAAGATTAGTTTTGATACTATTTCTCTTATTACATAAGGATAGTTTGATGAAAAAGTTTTTTTTCGGTTTAAGTATTTTAGCAACATTAGGGTTACAAGCGAGTGATTCGCTTAGTTTAAATATGGCGAGTATGCGAGATGGAATGCAGTCTGTTCAAGATGGTTTTTTATATAACAATAAAACCACTATACTTGACGGCTTAAAGAAAATTACAAAAGCTAATGAGATGTTTCATAATGAAGCATCTGCTGCAGAATTTTTACCTAAAGAGAAAAAAACACTCTCAAAAGTAGCATATTTAAGCAGTAAGTCTTTAAATATATATTTGTCTGAAATGGAAGAATATGTAAAAGAAAATAGAATTATTGAAGCTTCATCAAGCTTTTCTGGTGTTGTACATAGCTGTACCCGCTGTCATGCAATTGTAAGAGGTTGGTAACTCATTTGAGTTACCAATTTTAAAAATATTTGACTTAAGAAAGTTTCTTAAGCCATTTGAGCAGCAACTTCTGCAGCGAAGTCATCTACTTTCTTTTCAATACCTTCACCAACTTGAAGACGAATGAAATTTACAATTTCTGCAGTTCCACCAAGTGCTTTAGCTGCTTCTTCAACAGCTTGTGCGACTGTTAATTTGTCATTTAAAACATAAGTTTGATCCAATAAAGCTAACTCTTTATCTAAAGTTGTATTATCATCAATATAACGAGCAAGTTGACCAGGAATAATTTTATCCCAAATTTTTTCAGGTTTACCTTGTGCTGTCAATTCTGCTTTAATCGTTGCTTCTGCTTCAGCCAATATGGCATCAGTTAATTGACTCATAGAAATATATTGAGGTACATTTTTAAGAGGTTTTTTAAGACGAGCAAGTTCTTCGTTTTCTTTTTTAATTATTTCAATTCTTCCTACTGTTTCAGACTGAACGAAATCAGGAGTAAAATCTTTATAAGAAAGTGTCTTTGGCTTCATAGCAGATGCATGCATTGCAATTTGCTTTAAAGTATCTCTCATCCCATTTGCAGTTTTAGCACTGTCACATTTAGCCTCTAGAATAACTGCTATGCGATTATTTGAGTGAATATAACCGTTAAGTGCTGTTGTTTCATCTGCAGTCAAAGTAGCAAAACGGCGAACTTCTATTTTTTCACCAATTTTTGTAACAGCTTCTGTAAATTTTGAGCCAAACGGAGTTGCCATCAAAGTTGCTACATCCGCAGGATTTGTATTATAAATCTCTTCTGTTGTATCTTGTACAAGTTTTTTGAAACCATCATTTTGTGCAACGAAATCTGTTTCAGAGTTAATCTCAGCTACAGTTGCTTTACTAAAATCATCAGCTATTTTAAACCCTGCAAGACCCTCAGCAGCCACTCTATCAGCTTTTTTAGCTACTTTAGCAATACCACGCTCTTTTAAAAGTTCTGTTGCTTTTGCCATGTCACCATCAGCTTCAACAAGAACTTTTTTACAATCCATCATAGGTGCATCAGTTGCTGAACGCAACTCTTTTACCATTGCTGCCGTAATATCTGCCATGATTATTTTTCCTCTGTTTCTACTGGGAAATCTATCTCTTCAGTAGTAGTTTCTTGTTCAAATTCTACCTCTTTTGAATCAGTAGAACCACCATTCATTAATGCTTTACCTTCGTTGATTGCAGCAGTCATTTCACGACAAAACAGTTGAATTGAACGGATAGCATCATCATTTCCAGGAATTGGGTAAGTAATTAAATCTGGGTCACAGTTAGTATCAAGTGGAGCAACAACTGGAATACCTAAACAACGAGCTTCTAAAACAGCGATATGTTCTTTTGCAGCATCAACAACAAACATCATATCAGGAAGTTTTTTCATACCACGGATACCACCAAAATATTCTTCAAGTTTCTCTTTTTTACGAGAAAGCATTAAAGCTTCTTTTTTAGTTAAAAGGTCAATTTGACCATTTTCTTGCATCTCAGTAATAACATCAAGTTTACGAATAGATTTTTGAATAGTTGGAAAATTAGTAAGCATACCACCTAACCATCTGTTATCAACATACGGCATACCACAAGCGATAGCTGCATCTCTAACAGAAGCACGAGCTTGTTTTTTTGTCCCAACGAAAAGCACAGTTTGACCTTCAGCTGCTGCATCAACAACAATTTGGTATGTATTACGGAAATAACGAAGAGTTTTTTGTAAATCTATAATATAGATATTTTTACGAACACCAAAAATGAATTTTTTCATTTTTGGATTCCAACGACGAGTTTGGTGTCCGAAGTGTACACCACATTCTAAGAGGTCTTTCATAGTTACCATAGGGTATCCTTAAAGGTTATTTTTCAAACCAGAGTTTTATCAGTTAAACTTCAGCAATATCGGACAATTAAATCTTAAAAAAGAGGTTGCACTGATTTTTGATATATGCCTGTAAATATTTTCAAATTGCATTCGAATAGAGCGAAAAGAAAAATTGCGGAATTTTAGCAAAAAATTATTTAAATTTCACTGACTGAAGTTTGGAGTTAATGGTCGAATTAGAAATTATAGGTCATATATTGTTTTTTATCAAGCATAAAGTTATACACAAATCTACAAGAACCAAAATATTGTGATAAAAGCTGTTGTTGTTCTTTATTTGGATAAAGTCTAACTTTTACGACTTGTAACATTTTAACTCCTTTGCTATTTAGTATTCACATGATATTATATCTATCAACAAAGCTGATGTTTCTTATATCCCCGCCATAAATGGCAGGGCTTTACGAAACAGTTGCTAAAAAAAGACAACTAGAGCAAAAATTAAATCAAGAAAATAAAAGAAGTAAATTTAGTCAAAAATCAAGAAATATGCAACAATCATATTCATCTTTTTATAAGGAAAGGTCATGCAACATTTAATTGGACAAAATTGGCACAGTATAGATTACAAAGAGGTCATTGAAATATTTGAAAGTGACAAAGATGAGGGGCTAGGAAAGCTTAGTATCAAACATAGAAAAGAGTTTTTTGGTGAAAATATTCTATCTCAAAAAAAACAATCTTCAAAAATTCAGAATTTTTTTCTTCAATTTCACAACTCTTTGATTTATATTTTACTTTTAGCTTCACTTGTAACTGCCTATCTTGATGAGTGGGTTGATAGTAGTATTATTTTTGCAGTTGTCCTTATCAATGTGATAGTTGGTTTTCTCCAAGAAGTAAAAGCTCAAGAGGCGATTGATTCTTTAAAAAATATGATGGTTTCAGAAGCTATTGTGATTCGTGATGGAAAAAAAGTAACACTCTCTTCTGTTGATGTTGTCCCTGGTGATATTGTTTTTCTTGAGTCTGGATTTAAAGTTCCTGCGGATATCCGACTTTTTGAAGTGAAGGATTTGAAAATAGATGAATCTATGCTTACTGGAGAATCTCTAAGTGCTTCAAAAAATAGTGGTATTTATTCCCAAGATATTACACTTAATGATAGAAAAAATATGGCATATTCTGGAACTTTTGTAACATATGGTCGTGCCAAAGGGATTGTGGTTGCAACAGCTCAATATACCCAAATAGGGAAAATCGCACATTTGATTGATTCTACTATCTCATTAGAAACCCCTTTGACACAAAAAATCGCAAGCTTTTCCAAAGTACTTCTTATTGTTATTTTAGTTCTAGCGTTTTTTACTTTTATAGCTGGTATTTTGCGTTCCCAGAGTGCTATTGAAACTTTTATGGCATCTGTAGCTTTGGCTGTTGGAGCTATTCCTGAAGGGTTGCCAGCAGCTGTTACGATTACTTTAGCAATTGGGGTGAATCGTATGGCTCTAAAGAATGCGATTATACGAAAGTTGCCAGCTGTTGAAACATTAGGAAGTGTGACAACTATATGTTCAGATAAAACAGGAACACTTACCCAAAATAAAATGACTGTTACTAAAATATATTTTCCAAACCATGTCTATGAAGTTACAGGAAATGGTTATGAGCCAGAGGGGGAGTTTTTTGAAAATGGTATAAAAATAACTGAACAAGAATCACAATTACAAGAGCTTCTTCAGGCTGGCTATTTATGCAATGAATCTTATTTGGTAGAAAATAATGAAGGCTATAAAATCAATGGAGACCCAACAGATGGTGCTTTGATAGTGAGTGCTTTAAAAAGTGGATTAGCAGAGCATGCCTTAAATACACAATTTCCTAGAATTGATATTTTACCCTTTGAATCCGATAGACAATATATGGCAACTTTACACAAAGATAGCAATACAACTGAAAAAGTTTTGTATCTTAAAGGGTCTGTTGAAAAAGTTTTAGCATTGTGCAAATCGCCATTTGATGGAAAAAGTGTTTCGGAAGAATTTGCCAAAGAGGGTTTAAGAGTTTTAGCAATTTGTAAAAAAATCATACAAAAAGAGAGTATAGAAGAGGCTGATTTAAAAGATGAATTTGTTTTTTTAGGACTCCAAGCGATGATGGACCCTCCACGAGTTGAAGCTATAAAAGCTGTCAAAGAGTGTCATGGTGCTGGTATAAATATTATTATGATTACAGGAGACCATGGATTGACGGCGTTTTCTATTGCAAAAATGATGTCGATAGTTCCAAAAGATGCTTTGTTTGAAACTTCTGTTTTAACAGGTTCTCAACTTTTTACTTTAACCGATGAGGAGCTTATAAACAAAGTAGCTTCTATAAAAGTGTTTGCAAGGGTAGAACCTGAACAAAAATTACGAATCGTAGATGCATTACAAGCACGAGGAGAAATAGTTGCTATGACAGGAGATGGTGTCAATGATGCACCAGCTTTAAAACAAGCAAATATAGGAATCGCCATGGGAAATGCGGGAACAGAGGTTGCTAAAGAAGCAGCGGACATGATACTTAGCGATGACAATTTTAGTTCCATAGCCCATGCGGTCAAAGAGGGACGAAATGTTTTTGATAATTTAGTGAAGTTTATAACTTGGACGCTCCCTACAAATCTAGGTGAGGGGCTTGTGATACTTGTGGCTATTATGTTAGGCATATCACTTCCAATTTTACCTATTCAGATTTTGTGGATTAATATGTCAACAGCCGTTATGTTAGGATTGATGTTGGTGTTTGAACCCATAGAAAAAGATATTATGCACCGTACTCCGAGAAATCCAAAGAAACCTATTTTGAGTACACATTTGGTAATTCAAATGATAGTTGTAGGCATTTATATGCTTATAACTACTTATGGAATGTATTCTTATAGTATCTCTTCTGGATATAGTGAAACTTATGCACGAACAACGGCTGTGAATATTTTTGTTTTTACTGAAATTTTTTATCTTTTTAGTTGTAAAGAGTTGCACCAATCAATTTTTAAGACAAATCTTTTGAACAATACAATGTTGCTTTTAGGGGTTACTTTGATGGTTATATCCCAAATTATATTTACTCATACAGATTTTATGAATAGTATTTTTAAAAGTGAACCATTAGATTTATTAACATGGTTGATGATTTTAGTCGTATCAGTAAGTGTTATTTTTATAGTTGAACTCAAAAGATATATTCAAATAAGGATGAGAAGCTAAGATGTTAGAAAATTCCAGTAAACCATCCTGTATTTTCACTCAATATTAGTGTGTTGAGTGAAAAAGGTATGATGAAAGGAAGTTTGTATGGTTTCGTTGATTGATTCTTTGATTATATTTGACCAATATCTTGCTCTTTTTGGGTAGTGAATTTCATGCCACAATCTTTGCAAAAATTGGCAGTATCTTTGTTGGTTGCACCACAATGTAAGCAAATCATGTTGTATCCTTATTTGTTTTTTAGTAAAAAATGTTAGAAGTGGTATTTTAGTGAGTATTGGCTTAATTTTATTAATCTTTAAATTTAAAGATACAATATAAATCTGCATAACTAATCTTAAGAAATTAATCTGTAAAATGAACTATCATGAATATTTATAGGGAGAAAAAATGTCAAAAAACAATATGTCTCGTAGGGATGCACTGAAATTTATAGGGTTATCGCCTGTTGCAGCTTCAATTATTGCTTCTACAAGTGGTAGTTCAATTGCAGAAGCTAGCGAAGATGTTAAGGGAAAAGTGGTAATAGTTGGAGGTGGAGCGGGTGCTATTATGGCTATTTCTCGTATTAAACGGGCAATTACAAATCCTGATATTACTATTATCGCACCAAATGAGATTCATTTATATCAACCAGGGCAAGTGTTTATTGGAGCTGGTGAACTTAGGATGGAAGATATTATTTTGGATAATAACCACTATAGTGACAAAGATGAAGTTACTTGGATTAAAGATGAAGTCAATGAGTTTAATCCTGATAATAACT